>NZ_CP133016.1:1500000-1655000 GCF_030866745.1 Sphingomonas flavescens
CACCTTCTTCATGTGGACGGCGAGGATCTGCTCGCGGCCGTCGATGTCGGGACGTGGGACGACCACCTGGCGATCGAAGCGGCCCGGGCGCAGCAGCGCCGGGTCGAGCACGTCCGGACGGTTGGTCGCGGCGACGATGATGATGCCGTCGTTCGCTTCGAAGCCGTCCATTTCGACCAGCAGCTGATTGAGAGTCTGCTCGCGCTCGTCGTTGCCGTTGCCGAGACCGGCGCCGCGATGACGGCCGACGGCGTCGATTTCGTCGATGAAGACGATGCATGGCGCCGACTTCTTGGCCTGGTCGAACATGTCGCGGACGCGGCTGGCGCCGACGCCGACGAACATCTCGACGAAGTCCGAACCGGAAATGGTGAAGAACGGGACGCCCGCCTCACCCGCGATCGCGCGGGCGAGCAGGGTCTTGCCGGTACCCGGCGAGCCGACCAGCAGCGCGCCCTTGGGAATTTTGCCGCCGAGCCGCGCAAACTTGCTTGGGTCCTTGAGGTACTCGACGATTTCCTGAAGCTCTTCGCGCGCTTCGTCGATGCCGGCGACGTCGGCGAAGGTCACGCGGCCTTCCTTCTGCGTCAGCATCCGGGCACGGCTCTTGCCGAAACCCATCGCGCCCGAGCCCGCGTTCTTCTGCATCTGGCGCATCACGAAAAAGCTGATGCCGAGGATGAGGAGGAACGGCAGCGAATTATAGAGCATGTACAGCCAGATGGAGGATTGCTCCTCGGCCTTGACCTGAACCGCAACGCCCTTGGCGATCAGCTTGTCCGAAACATTGGCATCGCCCGGCGCGATCGTGTGGAAATCTTCACCGCTCGACATCTTGCCGGCGATCGTGCTGTTGCCGCCACCAGCCGGGCTGGCGATCGTCACCGTCCGGACATTGCCTTCATCGACCTGACGGACGAACTCGGAGTAAGGAATGGCCTGCCCAGCCGCGGCCGTGCGCGAGCCGCCGTCGATCATTTGCACGAAGATAACCAGCGCGAGGAGGACGCCTGCCCAGATGAGCAAGCTCTTGGTCCAGGGGTTGCCGGGCTTCTTGTCTTTGTCGTTCATCGCGATCTCTCGAGGCGGAAAGCCTATCGCCCTCTAAAATAGGGGAGTTCGGGCCAATAACAATCCGAGGCTTGAGAGTGGGTGAACGCAGTCCCGAAATTGGGCGGCGGGCGAAAATCGCCCCGTGAGTGGCAAATTAAGCTCTGGCGGCTATGCGACCTTCAATGGAACGCGGCGCCGGGTTCGTGCTTCCTGACGCAAGTGGAGCGAATGAACGACGCCAGCAAGATTCCCGGCACGCAGCCGTTGCCGCTGTCGAAGCTGCTGGAGCATGTCATTGCGCACCATGGCGGCGAGCGGCTGACGCTCAGCGAGCTGTCGGCGCGCCTGCGCGACCGCGCGTGGGGCGGACTGCTGCTCATCTTCGCCGCAATCAACATCCTGCCGCTGCCGCCGGGCGCGACGGCCGTCACCGGCATCCCCCTGCTGGTGCTGACCGCGCAGCTCGCTGCCGGCCGGGCCCGTCCGTGGTTTCCGCGCAAGCTCGACCAGCACGGCATTGGCCGCGAGACGATCGCCCGGCTGATCGCCAAGATCGAACCCATCGAGCATCGCATCGAGCGCATATTGAAACCGCGCCTCTATTCCCTGACCGGCCATCGCGGCGCGCGCGTCATCGGCGTCATCAGCTTTCTGCTGTCGGTGATCCTATGGCTGCCGATCCCGCTCGGCAATCACGCCCCCGCCCTGGCGATGACGCTGTTCGCGCTGGCGCTAATCTATCGCGACGGCGTGATGGCCATTCTTGGCGCCATCACCTCTGTCGTCAGCGTATTCCTCGTTTCCCTGACCGCGGCCGCCGCCTGGATGGCAGCGGTCGCGGTCTGGCACCGGATGTTCTGACGCACTAGCGGCGTGAAGCGATCCAGGTGTTCACGCGGGTCTCGAGCACGTCGAGCGGCTGGGAACCGGACCCGATCAACAGGTCGTGGAAGCCCTTGAGGTCGAACTTCGGCCCCAGCTCCTTTTCCGCCTTTTGCCGCAGCTCCATGATCTTGAGCATGCCGATCTTGTAGCCGGTCGCCTGGCCCGGGAGCGTGATGTAGCGGCGGACTTCCGATCGTGCGCCGTCCGGTGACTGGCGGCCGGTCTTGATCAGATAATCGACCGCCTGCTCCTCGGTCCAACCCTTGGCGTGGATGCCGGTGTCGACAACCAGCCGCGAGGCCCGGAACAGCTCGGCATCGAGGCGCATGAAGTCGGCCGCGACGTCCGGATAGGCATTCATCTCCTTGCAGAGCGCCTCGGTGTATAGCGCCCAGCCTTCGCTGAAGGCGACGTAGCCGTAGGCGCGGCGGAACTTCGGCGCGCCGGTCTGCCGGGCCTGGATGTCGCCCTGCATTACGTGGCCCGGAATGCCTTCGTGGCACATCAGGTCGTAGACCGCCGCCGGGTCCTCGGTTTTGCCGAGCAGGTGCACATAGACGCGGCCTGGGCGCGTGCCGTCGGGACTTGGGCCGGACGCGTGGGCCGCGCCGCCGGCCACTTCGCTGAACGCCGGTTCGCGGATGACTTCGACCTTGTAGGCAGGCAGCAGGCCGAAATAGTTCGGCAGCAACGTGCGGGTGTGCGCGATCGCGGCGTTGGCGATGCGGAGATATTCGTCGCGCAGCGCATCGGTCCACGGCGTCGGGGGGAAGCGCTTCTCGCGATCGGCATAGAAGGCGTTGCGGTCGGCGAAGCCGGCCGTCTTGGCCAGCGCGTCCTGCGCCGCCTCGATTCGCGAGACCTCTTTCAGGCCGATCTGGTGGATCTGCTCGGCGGTCAGATTGGTGGTCGTGTTCTGCTTGAGCGCCGCCGCATACCATTCGGCGCCGCCGGGCAGTGAGATCGCGCCGACCCGACCGCTGGGCGCCTTCGGTAGCTCCGACTGCTCCCAGGCGATGATGCGCTCGTACACCGGCTTCAGACCCAGCACGCCGGTCTTCGCGTCGGCGAGCAGGGTCTGCGCCTCGGCCTCGGTCACCTTGCCCGAGGACTGCAGCTTGGCGACCTTTGCCTTCGCATCGGCCCACAGCGGCGAGTCCTTCCCGCTGTCGAACGGGGCGCCAGTGATGATCGCCTTGCTGCCCGAAATCACGCGCTCGACCTGGAACTTAGGCGCGCGAATGCCAGCCGCGTCAGAGGTCTTGCTCTGCGCAATTGCGGTATCGAGCACCTTCGGAATGGCCCGCAGCCGCGCGTTGTAATTGCGCATGTCCTGCGCGTCCGTGACCGTGTGCGTGTTGATCATGAAGTTCGGCAGCTGGGCATGTGCCGAATAGAGGAAGGAATAGAAGGGCGGCTGGAAGCGGCGGAACTTGTAGCTGCGCTCGGCCCGCTCCAGCTCCAGCGCCCAGATGTCGTAATTCGCCTGCGCGTCCGGCGACAACTTGGCGCGGTCGAACTGCGCCTTCATCTTCGCAACGCTGGCGCGGCGCCATTCGAGCAAACGCAGTGCCGCCGCGTCGCTATTGTCGTCGAGCTTGTCCTGGTTTTCCTTGATGCCAAGGCGCGTCGCCAGGGTCGGGCGCATCTTCACTTCCTGCGCGAACTCACCGTCGAGAAAGGCAGTCAGTCGCGCGTCCTCGGCATTGACCGGGGCGACGGCCGGAGCCGTCTGGGCGACAGCGAGCGCCGTGGGAGCCGTGAGGCTCGCGGCGGCGAGCAACAGAAATTTCGAAATGCGCATGAAACCAGCCCTCCTGTTGGGCCAGCCTTGTATCAGTGCTTACGAGCGCGTGAAGCCTCCCGCGGCGCACGCGATTTGTTGCAATGCCCGGGCTAAGGCATCCAGCCGAACGAGTTCCTCGCCCACTTCCACGGTCATGGACGGAGAGGCAGCGATCCGCTCGCAAATCCCGTCGAGTTCGGCGCTGATCCGTACCAGCGTCGGCGTGTCGGGAGCTGCAGCCAGCCGCTGACCGTGGCGCAGGGAGTCAACAGCCTGATCGACCTTGCGCTGGCCGGGGTGGCCAACGCGCTTTACCCACGCGGCGACATCGATCTCCCGATCGAAGCGTAGGCCGGCATGACCTTCCGATTGCCACGCGACATTACCGGCGACCGCCAGGCTGCCACGCACGAGCCGGACATTCGCACCGACCGGCGGAATCCTTTCGCCGTCCAGAAAGGCACCACCGGGCGACAGGTTGCGGACGCGGACAGGCCGCGTTTCCTCGCCGCTGACCAGTACGGCCGTCAGGAAGACGTTTGAGCGAAGGTCGCTTCGATGCTCGATATCCGGATGCACGCCTGCCCCCATGCCGCGACCTGCTTGCGACGATGAGCCGGAATCGCAGGCAACGGCCGTATCGCCAAGGAACACTCGTGCCAGAATGGATGTAACTGACTTCGCTCAGGTGCGACGTGGCGCAGCGGCGCTGAAATGCCATTCGCGGCCGCCCTGACAACGGACCCCGCGCAAGGTCGCCGCCCGGCCTTCGGCAAGCGCTTCGAGGAGATGATCGAACTCGGCGCCGCGTGATTCTGCGTCCCCTTCCGTCGCCAGCCTCCGCAAAGCCCGAGCGACGATGCGTCGCCGGATTTCCGCAGGAGCATCGCCTGGGCGATAGGTGATACCACCGCGGCTCTCCCTAACCGACTGTGACCATTCGCGGCGCATCGCCCAGTCCAAACCAAGATCGGCGTCCGCCAAATGAGATGCGGAGCGCGCGACGGCGGAGGGGTTTAGCCAGTCCGTTTCGGCCAGCGCCTTACGGATGCGCACGCGTTCGAACCGCTCGTCATTATTGCTGGGATCGTCGGCGGGCGTCAGCTGCCGCGTCGCGCAGACCTGTTCGAGCTCGGATCTGCGCCAGGTGAGCAGCGGGCGCAGGAGGCGCACCTGCGCGCCCGGCACGACCGAGTGCGGACGCATCCCGGCCAGGCCGCGCACTCCCGCTCCCCGGGCGAGCCGCATCAACAGTGTTTCCGCCTGATCGTCAGCATGGTGCCCGGTTACAATGGCGTCGAGCCCCTGCTCTTCGGCCCAGTAGCCGAGCAGGCGGTAGCGCTCACGACGGGCGCGCTCCTGGATTGCCGTCGCCGGCGGATCGCGCCAACGCACGTTCAACGTTGCATGGGGAACGCTGATCTGATCGCACAGGGCCGCGACCATCGCCGCTTCAGCCGCCGCCTCGGAGCGCAGTCCATGATCGACGGTCGCGGCTTCTACAGTGTTCGGTCGCGCGGCGGCGGCCAGCGCCAGAAGCGCGAGACTGTCCGGACCGCCGGAAATCGCCAGGCCCAGGCGGAAGCTAGGCGCGGCGATGGCGTCGAGATCTTTGGCGAAGCGTTCGACCAGGGCGGCGGGAAGCATCCCGAGCGCCCTAGCACATCAATTGCACTGCGCCTGCGCCTTGGCATCGTTCTCGAGCTTCTTGAGGTCGGGCCTGATCTTGGCGCCGTAGACGGCATCCAACTCCGCGTAGGCCTTGCAGGCCTGGCCCGGCTGGCCGAGCTTCATCAGTGCCTGACCGAGATAATAAAGGCTGTCCGGGGCGCGCTCGCCACCCGGATTGCTGCGGTAGTTGGCGAGAAGGGCCGTCGCGGCGCCGCGGGCATCGCCCTTGTCGAGCAGGGCGCGGCCGATCAGGTTGTTGGCGTAGCTGGTGCGGCGGTGCTTCGGATAGGCGGCAGTGAATGCCTTCAACGTGGCGATCGCCTGGTCGTACTGACCGTCTTCCCACTGGTGGAAGCCGGCGGTGTAGGCGTCCTCGCCGGGATCCGCCGCAGCCGCGTCAGCAACCGGAACGGCGGGACCGCCGGTCGCCGGGGCAGCAGTCGTAGGCTTGGTCGGCGTTGACTTGGGCGATGTCGAGGTGGTGGTCTTGCGCGGCGGCGGGGCGGCTGGAGCGACGGAGTTGGTGCTGCCCGGTTCGGCAGGCGCCGCCGCAGGTACCCCAGCCGCCAGACGCTGCTCGATCGCGCCGATGCGCTGGTCCTGATCCGTCTTGAGCTGAGTGAGCCCGCCCTCAACGTTGCGCAGCCGGTTTCCATTCTCTTCGGACGAACGGACGAGGTCCGCCATCTGCCGTTCGAGCGAGTCCAGGCGTTGCGCGAGCGAGACCACCGACGATTGGCTGGCTGCGGGATCATCGTTGAACCCGGCCGTGTCGGCAGGGCGGCCTTTGGGAAACAGCTGACGCTGCATCTGCTGCACCTGCCGTTCGAGCCGGTCGATGCGCTGCTCGGGACTTGGCGGCGCTTGACGCTGGGCGAGCGCAATCGACGGCATGACGCCAAGAGCGGCCGTTGCCAGGATGGCCTTCACAAGGCGAGATTTCACTGAACTTCCCCCACGCTTCCGTTTCACCGTGACCTTGCCCGAGCGCAGCTTGCGCGCGGATGAATCTTATTCGCCGCTGTTCGTGGTCGGCGGCGTTTCCGTCGCGGCGGCGGGCGGCGGCGGTGCCGAGGGTGCCGGTACGGTAAGCGCGCCCGCCGGCGTACGGCGCGCAACTGCCGCCGGCGGCGCGGCGGAAGGCGGCGGCGTGGCCGCGGCAGCTTCAGCCGGTGCTTTCAATAGATCGGCGGGCAGCAGGCTGACGTTGG
This sequence comes from Sphingomonas flavescens, assembly GCF_030866745.1. Taxonomy (NCBI): domain Bacteria; kingdom Pseudomonadati; phylum Pseudomonadota; class Alphaproteobacteria; order Sphingomonadales; family Sphingomonadaceae; genus Sphingomonas; species Sphingomonas flavescens. Next base: position 1,506,607 of record NZ_CP133016.1, read on the forward strand.
AGACCGTCGTGGCCGGCTTCCCGACCGGCCCAGCGGTGGTGCTGCCGACCTTGATCGACAAGGCTTCGGGCTTGCCGGTTTTGAGCACGGGCGCCGTCGCGGTGGCCGGAACCGTGTAGGTCTGGCCCGGCTGCAACGTGCCCGAAAAGAGGGTCGCGCCGCCGCGCTCGCTGACTTGGAGCCAGATCGGCGCCGTGGCGGTCAGGACCACAGGCCCCTGTGCCTGCGCGGCCGGAGCCTGAGCCGGCGCCCCGACAGGTGCTGCCGTGTTGGTTGGAGTGGCAACGGCGTTGGCGACAGACTCGTCCGGCGACTGGAGCGACCGGCTGTTGAGCCAGCTCATCAACGCGATGAGCACGACGACGGCGACGATCGCCCCGAGCACCAGCCACTTGGGCATCGTGCGCGCGGGGTCGGCGGGCTCGAAGACATCAGAAGAGGTCGAGGCAAAGCGCTGCCCGCCCATCTCCTCACGCAATTGATTGCCGATCTCCGTCCGGTCGAGGCCAACCGCAGAGGCATAGCTCTTGGCAAAGCCGATGCTGTAGGTTGGCGCCGGCAGATTGTCCCAGTCGGCCGTTTCGATGCTGGCAAGATGGCGCTGGGGAATACGCGTTTGCGCCGCCACGTCTTCGAGGCTCAGCTTCCTTGCTTCGCGGGCGAGCCGCAGCCGCTCGCCGGCAGTCACGGGTTCCGCCTCGACGATCTGTTCGTCGAGCGGTTCGGGATCGGGTTCGCGCTTGGCCATGTCTCTGTTTGAAGTCTGGGCCCGCAGTGTCAACCGCTAGCCGATGGTCACGTTGTGCTTGCGCGCCCAATCGGTCAGCGCCTTGCGCATGTCCTTGGGCGGCTTGGTGAGCAGGTGGCTCATCTTCGTGCGGATGGCGCCAGCATCGAGCGACCGGATCATCGCCTTCAAGGGCCCGATCCCCGCCGGCGTGATCGAGAAATTCTGCGCCCCGATGCCAAACAGCGCCATTGCCTCGAGCGGCCGACCAGCCATTTCGCCGCAGACACGGACGGTGACCCCGGCGGCATTGGCCTGATCGAGCACGCGCTTCAGGAAGCGAAAGATCGCGGGACTTAGCCAATCGTAGCGCTGGGCCAGTCGTGGATCGGAACGGTCGGCCGCGAATAAAAATTGGGTGAGGTCGTTCGTGCCGATCGACAGGAAGTCGACGCGCGGCAGCAGTATATCGAGGGTTTCGGCGAGGCTCGGCACTTCGAGCATGGCACCAAACTCGATCTTCTTGGGCAGCTTGCGGTGGGCGTTCCGCGCCCATTCGACCTGCTCCTCGAACAGCGCCCGCGCTTCCTCATACTCCCACGGTTCGGAAATCATCGGGAACATGACGCGGAGAATCTTGCCGGCCGAGGCGTCGATAAGCGCGCGCGCCTGCGCCTTCATCAGCGTGGTCCGGTCGAGCGACAGGCGAATTGCGCGCCAGCCCATGGCCGGGTTTTCCGCCTGCTCGGATGTTTCGTCGATCAGGTACGGCAGCACCTTGTCGCCGCCGATGTCCACGGTGCGGAACACGACCGGGCGGTCGCCCGCTTCATCGAGAACCTTTGTATACAGCCGCTGCTGGCGGTCGCGGCCCGGGAGCGTCGCGGAGACCAGGAACTGGAACTCGGTCCTGAAAAGGCCGATCCCATCCGCGCCCGTCATCCGGAGCGCGGCCGCGTCTTCCGCCAGACCGGCATTGACCATGACGCTTGCCTTGACCCCGTCGAGCGTCACGGCCGGCAGCGACTTAAGCGCTGCGAATTCGGCGCGCCGCTTCTGGCTCATCGTCATCCGCTGGTCGAAGCCGGTGGAAAGCTGGCGCGTCGGGCGAATGATCACGCTGCCGTTGTCGCCATCGACGAGGATCGTCTCCCCATCTTCGACGCTGTGACGGATGTCGTTCAGGCGCCCAATCACGGGCACGCCGATCGCCCGCGCCACGATTACCATGTGCGAGGTGAGCGAGCCTTCCTCAAGCAGCACGGCCTTCAGTCGGCGCCGGTCATATTCCAAGAGTTCGGCGGGCCCGAGGTTGCGCGCGATCAGCACGGCGTCCTGGGCAAGACCGGTTTGAGCAGCTGTCCCCATGCGGCCCGACACGATCCGTAACAGACGGTTCGACAAGTCCTCGAGGTCATGCATCCGCTCTTTCAAAAGCGGATCATCGATTTCCTGCATACGTGCCCGCGTGCGCTGCTGGACGCGCTCGATCGCCGCCTCGGCCGTCAGTCCGCTGTCGATCGCGGTGTTGATCCGCCGCGACCAGCCCTCGTCGTAGGCGAACATGCGGTAGGTCTCGAGGATCTCCTGATGCTCGCCCGCGGTACCAAACTCGACGTCGCGGGCCATGTTGTCGATCTGCTCGCGCATCTTGCGGAACGCGCCGTAGACTCTGTCGCGCTCGGCCTCGGTGTCTTCGGCCACGGTGTGCTCGACAACAACGCGCGGCTCATGAAAGACAGCTTGTCCCTTGGCCATGCCCGCGACCAGCTTGAGGCCGGACAGACGGAGCGGCCCGGCGCTGCGCAGCCGGCTTCGGCGGGCACCGTCGACCAGCCGCGCCGCGGCGATCATTTCCGACAGCACCATGGCGACGGTCTGCAGCGCCTCGATCTCAATCTCGTCATACCGGCGCGGATCGGCATGCTGCACGGCAAGGACGCCGATCGGACTTTCGAGCCGAACGATCGGCACGCCCGCGAAGCTGTGGAAGCTCTCCTCGCCAGTCTCAGGCTTGTAAGCGAACGCCGGATGCTCGGCCGCCTCGGCAAGGTTCAGCACGCGACCCTCGGCAGCGATGGTGCCGACGAGCCCCTCCCCCATGCTCAGCCGCGTGACGTGCACCGCTTCCTTGCGCAAACCGTGCGTGGCGAACAGTTCAAGCTTGTTGTCGCGGAGCAGGTAGATCGAGCAGACCTCGCTGCGCATGCTGGCCGCGATCAGGTTGACGACCTTGTCGAGCTTGGCCTGCGCACTGCCGCGCGCCCCCATGATGTCATGGAGCCCGGTCAGGATCTCCCGAGCGGAGGCAGCGGCGGAAAGCGGCATGCCCGCGGCGCTATCAGATGGGGCGCGCGCCTGTCACGCGCCGATCACGTCAAACCTTAACGGCGCTCAATTGTAATAGCAGGCAATCGAGCTCCACGCGGCTTCCTTCTTGATCAGCGCAAGCAGGTCTTCGCCGAGCCGATCGTCGAAGTGAACGCCGCAACGCTTCTCGGTTCGCCATACAACCCGCGCAAAGGCCTCCTGCGTGCCAGCAACCATCAGCAGTTCCTCGCCGCTGTCGGGAAGATCCTTGGCTTCGAACCGCGCCCCCGTCGCCGACAGATCGGAGACGATCACCGAGCGCGAGCAACCCAGCGCAAGCGCGGATGCGGCCAACGCTACACCTTCGCGCGCCGCGGCGCGGCGGCATTTAGGCACTTCGATCGGTCCATCACGCATACCAGCTCTCCCGATGGTTTGCGCATGGTCGTCTCACCAAGCGGCCGCGTAAGCAAAGGGCTGCGAAACGGCTGTGCCGCTCAGGGACGGATTATCCCCGGCTCTCCAGTGCGGCGGCAGCCTCGTCGACCAGTTCCCGGATAATTTCGGCGACCGGCTCCTCCCGAGTCACCATGCCAACCGACTGGCCGGCCATCACCGAGCCGCTCTCCACGTCGCCGTCAATGACTGCGCGGCGCAGTGCGCCGGCCCAATAATGCTCGATCTGGAGCTGGGCCTCAGCCATTTCGATGGCGCCCTCGTCGAGCTTGCCCGCAACTTCCCGCTGCTTGGCGGCAAAGTTCTCCATCTCGCGATTCTTCAGCGCGCGAACGGGGATCACCGGCAGGCGCGGGTCGATCTGCACCGAGGGGATGGCGTCGCGCGCCGAGGCGCGGATGAACGCGCGCTTGAAGTTGCCGTGGGCGATGCTCTCGGTGGCGCAGACGAAACGCGTGCCAAGCTGGACACCGACGGCACCCATTTCGAGGTAAGCCGCGATCGCCTCGCCCCGGCCTATACCGCCGGCGACGAACACCGGAATGTCCTTGGCGACGACCGGCAGAATTTCCTGCGCCAAGACGGAGGTGGACACTGGTCCGATGTGGCCGCCGGCTTCCATGCCTTCGATGACCAGCGCATCGGCGCCCGAGCGGATCAGCTTTTTCGCCAGCGCGAGCGCGGGCGCGAAGCAGATCAGGCGCGCGCCACTCGACTTGATCCGCTCGATCGCGCCGCCGGGCGGAAGACCGCCCGCCAGTACGACATGGCCAACTTCATGCTTGGCACAAACGTCGATCAGTTCGCTGAGCTGCGGGTGCATGGTGATGAGATTGACGCCGAACGGCCGCGCGGTGCGCGCCCTGGTTTCGGCGATCTCGGTATCCAGCAGTCCGGGCGACATTGCGCCGCAGGCGATCACGCCGAACCCGCCGGCGTTGGAGATTGCGGAGACGAGGTTTCGTTCGCTGACCCAGCTCATTGCACCGCCGAGAATCGCATATTCGCAGCCGAGGAACTCGGTGCCGCGATGCATCAGCTCGCGAAGGCGCGCGTGACCGACCGATTGGTGGACGGCGCGCGGCTCGGCGATCAGCCCCTCGCCGCTCACGCGGCCTGCTCCGCGTCGAGCCCGAAGGCGCTGTGCAGAACGCGCACGGCAAGCTCGGTGTAGTCTTCAGGCAGCAGGACCGACACTTTGATCTCCGAGGTCGAGATGGCGAGGATGTTGATGCCGCGCTCGGCGAGCGTATCGAACATCTTAGCTGCGATGCCGGCGTTGGAGCGCATGCCGATGCCGACGGCACTGATCTTCACCACGTCGGTATCGGTCATGATCTGCTCGAAACCGATCGACTCCTTCGCCTTTTCGAGCTCGGCGACCGCGTGGGCCAGCGACGCCGTCGGGACGGTGAAGGTCAGCGTCGTCGCGGTTCCGCGGCCGGCGCCGCTCTGGACGATCATGTCGACGATGATGTTCGCCTGAGCCAGCGGCGCGAAGATGGCGGCCACGGTCCCGGGGCGGTCAGGCAGGCCCGTCAGCGTTACCCGCGCCTCGTTCTTGTCATGGGCGATGCCCGTGATGAGTTGCTGTTCCATCTGATATTCCTCGATCTTGTCGTCGCCGACGATCAGCGTGCCAGGCTTTGCTTCGAAGGATGAGAGGACCTGCAGCGCCATGTTGTAGCGCATGGCGAGCCCCACCGAGCGGGTCTGCAGCACCTTGGCCCCGACCGAGGCCAGTTCCAGCATTTCCTCATAAGTAATGGCGTGGAGCTTGCGGGCGCGCGGGACGATGCGCGGGTCGGTGGTGAAGACGCCTTCGACGTCGGTGTAGATGTCGCAGCGGTCGGCCTTGGCCGCGACTGCCAGTGCTACGGCGGAGGTGTCAGACCCGCCGCGGCCGAGCGTCGCCACTTCGCCTTCGGCAGTGACGCCCTGAAAACCGGGTATCACGGCGATACCGCCGCTGGACAGAACGCCCTCGAGAATTTCGCTGTCGATGTGGTCGATCAGCGCAGAGCTGTGGCCCGAGGCCCGGATCGGCAGCTGCCAGCCCATGTAGGAGCGCGCGTTGGCACCCATGCCGGACAGGGTGATGGCGAGGAGGCCCGCCGTCACCTGTTCGCCGCTGGCGACGACCACGTCATATTCGCGCGGGTCGTAGAGCGGTGCCGCTTCCTTGCAGAGGTGGACCAGGCGGTCGGTCTCGCCAGCCATGGCGGAGACCACGACCGCGACTTCGTTGCCGCGGTCGGCTTCGGCCTTCACCAGGCCCGCGACGTGGCGGATGCGCTCGATACCGGCCATCGACGTGCCGCCGAACTTCATCACGATCCGTTGCTTGGCGCGGCTCATCGCGGCGGCTCTTAGCCCTTCGCGACCGCCGCGCAACCGGCGAGCCAGTCAGGCATAAGGTCGCCGGCGATCAGCTCCTCGACTTCGAGCCGTTTCCGAATGAGCGCCCAGCGGTCGCCGTCAACCAGCACTTCGGGCGTCAACGCCCGCGTATTATAGGTCCCGGCCATGGCGGCGGCATAGGCACCTGCGGTGCGGAACACGACGAGGTCGTCGGGCGCGACGGCGTCCATGTCGCGGCCGGTCGCGAAGGTATCGCCTGTCTCGCAGACTGGGCCGACGACGTTCGACCGCTGCGTCGCCCCACGCGGCCGGACTGCCTCGATATTGTGCCAGGCATCGTAGAGCGTCGGCCGCATCAGGTCGTTCATGGCCGCATCGACGATGACGAAGGGATCGGTTGCGCCCGGCTTCACGCGGATCACGCGAGACAGCAGCACGCCGGCGTTCCCCACCATGAGCCGCCCGGGCTCAAACACCAGCCGCGCGTTCCAGTCGCGCGTGACGCGGCAGACCATGGCGCCATAATCGGCCGGGCTCGCGGGCGGTGGCTGGCTCGGATCATACGATACGCCCAGACCTCCGCCGAGGTCGGCGACCGTGATGTCGTGCCCGGCGGCGCGGAGCGCCGCGAGCAGCTCGCCGACGCGAGTGAAGGCGCGTTCCAGCGGTTGAAGGTCGGTCAGCTGACTGCCGATATGCACGGCGACGCCCTGCACCTTGAGCCCCGGTAGTGCCGCCGCGCGGGCATAAGCGGCTGGCGCATCGCTGATGGCGATCCCAAACTTGTTCTCGGCCGATCCGGTGGTGATTTTGGCGTGACCGCCGGCGGCCACATCCGGGTTCACGCGGAAGCCCATCGGCGCGATGCGGCCCATCTCGGCCGCGACTGCGGAAAGCATCTCCGCTTCCTCGAACGACTCGACGTTGAATTGGAACAGACCGGTTTCCAACGCGAGACGCATCTCGTCGGCCGTCTTGCCGACGCCCGAGAAAACAATGCGATCAGCGGGCACGCCGGCCTTGATGGCGCGTCGATATTCGCCCCCTGACACAACGTCCGCGCCCAGTCCGGCGGCCGCAAACGTGGCGATCACGGCGCTGTTGGGATTGGCCTTCACGGCGTAGGCGATCAGGGGATCGGCGAGGTCCGACAGCGCTTCCTGCAGCGCCCGCGCCTGCCGCCGCATCGAGGCGGTCGAATAGACGTAGACCGGCGTACCCACCTCGGCGGCGATCGCCGTTAGCGCCACGCCTTCGCAGAACATCTCGCCGTCGCGAATTTCGAAATCATCCATCGCGCCCTTCACGCAGTGTCCCTTCCGCTTTGCAAGCGAAGAAGGCATGGGAGGCGCATGAGCAGCATCGTCGATACCGAGGTTCGGCAGTTCTCCGCGCAGGCGGGGGATTGGTGGGATCCCAACGGGTCCGAGGCGATGCTGCACAAGCTGAACCCGGTGCGCCTGAGATATGTGCGGGAGCAGATCGACCGGCACTGGCAGACGGACGAATGCTCGCGCCGACCGCTTGAGGGCAAGACCGCGCTTGATGTCGGTTGTGGCGCCGGGCTGCTGGCGGAGCCGCTGACCCGCCTCGGCGCGAAGGTCACCGCGCTCGATGCGTCGCCGGAGTTGATCGTCGCGGCGCGCGAGCATGCGGCAGCGGTGGGTCTGGACATCGACTATCGCGCGGGCGAGCTCGCCGCGCTCGACGGCAAGTTCGACCTTGTGACCTGCATGGAAGTCATCGAGCACGTCGCTGACCCCGCCGCCTTTGTCCGCGACCTCGCCGCGCGTCTCGCGCCCGGTGGGCTGCTGATCATGTCGACGCCCAACGCCACCGGCTGGTCAAAGCTGCTGACCATCACGCTGGCCGAAGGGCTCGGCCGGGTGCCGCGCGGAACGCATGACTTCGACAAGTTCATCCCACCGGAGCGCCTGAAGAGCATGCTAGCCGATGCGGGCCTGCAGTGCATCGACGTTGAAGGCATCGCCTTCTCGCCGACGCGCGGCCTTCATCTCAGCGAAGATTTACGGCTGAATTACTTGCTAGCCGCCAGTCACGGCTGAGACGCGTTCAACTCGGCTCGCGAAAATCACGCCCCGCGCTTAACCGCCATTAACCATCTGGCTGAATCCCCGGCCTGCCCTAAGCCTTTGACATCACCAAATTTCAGGCCGGGGGGCCGGACGTGCGTTCACTCTTCAATTTCTCCTCGCGCGACGTCGCGATCGATCTCGGCACCGCCAACACCGTGGTCTACGTCCGCGGCCAGGGCATCGTCTTCAGCGAGCCGTCGGTCGTAGCGCTGGAGGTGGTGCAGGGTGTGCGCAAGGTCCGCGCGGTCGGCGACGACGCCAAGCTGATGCTGGGCAAGACGCCGGAGAACATCCGCACCATCCGCCCCCTCCGCGCCGGAGTCATCGCCGACATCGAAGTCGCCGAAGAGATGATCAAGCATTTCATCCGCAAGGCGCATGGCGGGCCCAGCCGCTTCTTGCGCGGGCCTGAGGTCGTGATCTCGATCCCCTCGGGCGCGACCAATGTCGAGCGGCGGGCGATCCGCGACGCCGTCAGCAATGCCGGGGCCGATCGCGTGTCGTTGATCGAGGAGCCGATGGCCGCAGCGATCGGCGCGGGGCTGCCAGTCGCCGAGCCGGTGGGATCCATGGTCGTCGACATCGGCGGCGGCACGACCGAGGTCGGCGTCATCTCGCTGCAGGGTCTCGCCCTGTGCCGCTCGGCGCGGGTCGGTGGGGACAAGATGGACGAGGCGATCATTTCCTACGTCCGCCGCAATTATAATCTGCTGATCGGCGAAGGGACCGCGGAGCGGATCAAGCTGGAAATCGGCTCCGCCGTTCGTCCGCCCGAGGGCAATGGTAAAACGACGCTGGTGCGCGGCCGCGATGTCGGCCGCGGCATGCCGGGCGAAGTCGAGCTCAATCAGGCGCAGGTCGCCGAGGCGCTGGCCGAGCCCGTCAACCAAATCGTCGAGGTCGTGCGTACCGCGCTCGAGCACACCCAGCCGGAAATCGCTGCCGACGTCATCGACCAGGGCATCACCATGACCGGTGGCGGCTCGCTGCTGCGCGAATTTGACACGGTGCTGCAGGACGCGACCGGCCTGCCGGTAATCGTCGCCGAAGACCCGATGAGCTGCGTGGCGCTGGGCGCCGGACGGACGCTGGAAGACCAGGTCTATCGCGGCGCCCTGATGGCGGCTTAGGCCTTCTTCGCCATCGCTTTCTTGTGGGCCATATGATGCCCGACGGCGCAGCCCGCTGCCGCGCCGAGGATGGCATGGTGATGCGCAAGATGGCCGCCAACCCCGCCGACTGCAGCGCCTTTTAGACACCCGGCGGCTTGTGCTGGCGAAATGACGGCAATTGACGAAACAATCGATGCGGCGACGACCAATTTGAGAACGCGCATGACAAGCTCCTGTCGATTTGTGACGGCTTGCTCAACGAGTGGTTGCGGCGTTCCCCTCAATTAAATGTTGGTCATGCCCGTCTAGAAATCGACCTTGTCGTAGTGGCCGGGCGGGACGATTACTTCCATCCGCTCGGCCAGCAGCGGCCGGAAGCAGGGCCGCGACTTCATCACCGCGTACCAGTCCTTTGTCTGCTTGTGCCCGCGCCAGTCGAGCGCGCCGAGATAATCGATCACGCTGAGGTGAGCGGCTGCAGTGAAATCGGCGAGGCTTAGCCCGGGGCCCGCCAGCCAGCGACGGTGATCGAGCAGATAATCGAGGTAATCGAGATGCTCCGAGGCGGTGCGCATCGCCTCGCGCAGCACGCGGGTGTCAGGACTCTCGCGATTGACTAGCCGCTTGCGCATGCGCTCGTTCATCAGCGGCTCGACCGCTTCTCGGTAGAGCTTGATGTCGAACCATTCCGTCATCCGCCGGATCTCGGCGCGGAAGGCGGCATTGCCGTGGATCATCGGCATGCGGTCCACCGTCTCATCAAGATATTCGACGATCGGCTGCGATCCGATCAGCGTCACCGCCTGGTCGGGCTCGACCATGACTGGTGTTTCGCCGGCCGGGTTTAGATCGAGGAATTCGTCCCTCTTTTCCCAGGGATTCTCGCGGACGAGCTCATGCCCGACCCCCTTCTCGGCCAGCACGAGACGGACCTTGCGCGAAAAGGGGCACAACGGGAACTGAAAGAGCTGCCACATGACGTGGCTGCTTTAGCGGCTGGGCGCGGGGCGTCTAGCGGCGCGGATAAGTGGGATCGGGCAGATTCGCGACCGCGCGTTCGATCGAGCGCTGCGCCTGATCGAGGCTGCGCATAACTTCGGGCAAGGCGCGGTTCACGGCCTGCGCACCCTGCTGAATCGTCGGTCCAACGGCCGCCAGCTTCCCGTGCAGATGCCGGTCAAAGTCGGGATCGTCGCGGCGGGCCATGTCGCGAACTGTCGTGGCCCTCTCCTGCGGCGTCGGTTCCCGCCCGTCGATGGCGGCGCGAACCTCACCCACGCGCATGCCCAGCACCGCGTCGGTGATGGCATCGAGAACTCCGGTCAGCCGCTGCGCACTCGCCGGATCGGTGAGCACCGGCGGCAGCTGCGGAGCGACCGGCTGCGCGGCGGCTGGAACCGCGATGATCAGGGTCGAAAGGGCGACGACGGTCTTACGCATGGCGAGCACCAGTAAGTGATTGAATTCACTGCTTAGCACGCAGCACCGCCGAAGAAAATCTAGCGAATCGACAACCAGACGAGCGCGGCCGCACCGGCGATGATGCGGTACCAGGCGAAGGGCGCGAAGCCGTGCCGCGAGATGTAGGCAACGAAGCCGCGGACGACGACGATCGCGACGATGAAGCTGACGATGAAACCGACGGCAACGGCGGTGAAGCCGACGCCGCTTGCGCCTGAGAGCAAGGTGTCGTGGTGCTTGACCAGTTCTAGCGTGGTCGCGCCGACCATGGTCGGAATGGCGAGGAAGAAACTGAACTCCGCGGCGGTGCGCCGTTCGACCCCGAGCGACAGGCCGCCCATGATTGTCGCGCCCGATCGGCTGACGCCCGGAATCATCGCCAGGCACTGGACGAGCCCGACGCCGATCGCCGTCTTCAATGGCATTTCCGCGACGCCGATGATGTCGGTCCGCTTCACCATCTTCTCGATGATCAGGATGGCGACGCCGCCGACGATCAGCGCGACCGCCACGATATGCGCATTGCCGAGCAACGCTTCGATCTTGTTGATCAGCAGGAAGCCGAGAATCGCGGACGGCATGAAGCCGATCAGGACGTTGCGCACGAAGCGCCACGACACCGCGTTGCCCTTCAGCATGCCCTCCAGCACTGCCCAGAAGGTCCGCCAGTAAAGGACGACGATCGCCAGGATCGCGCCGAGTTGGATAATCACGTTGAACGCCGCCCACTTCTCTGCGTCGAAACCAAGTAGTTCCGTGGCAAGGATCAGGTGGCCGGTAGAGGAGACCGGAAGGAATTCGGTGACGCCCTCGACGATGCCGAGGATGATTGCGATCAGCAAAATAGGCATGAACGGAGCGTCGAGGCTCAGTTGGTCGCGGTCAAGTTAATCCGGCGCCCGGCGAATTTCCCGCCCTTGTGGTAGCGGCCGAGCCATTCGTAGCCGACGGCGGCGAGCGGCGTCGGCTGGATGCCAAAGGCCTCGAGGCCGGGCAGTCTACCGCTGGGCACGCTGCCCTGCTGAAGCATGATCCACTGGTCGGCCGTCAGCGGCGCACCGGGCAGGAAGCCGAGCTTTGACAGGATCGTCCCGGCGATGTTCGGCAGGACCGCGACCTCGGGGTTCTGCTCGGTCATTTCCAGAATGGCACGTTGCAATTCGAGCATCGTCATCATCTGTGGCCCGCCGATTTCGAAGGTCTGGCCGCCGAAGCGCTGCGGATCGAGCGCGGCCATGGCGATCGCTTGCCCGAGATCGCGGACGTAGACGGGTTGGAACTTGCTGCCCGGCGCGAGGACGGGGAGCACCGGCAGCTGCGCCATGCCGGCGAACCGGTTGGTGAGATTGTCTTCCGGTCCGAAGACCAGCGATGGGCGGACGACGGTCGCGCGCTCAAACGCCTTGCGGACCGCGGCTTCGCCTTCGCCCTTGGTGCGCGCATAATATGCTTCGCCGTTCGGGTCGGCGCCAATGGCGGAGATCTGCACGAGCGACCGGCACCCCGCTGCGCTGGCCGCTTTGGCAACATTCGCAGCGCCGTCGACATGCACGCTGCGCATGTTCTTGCCGAACACGCCGCACAGGTTGATCGCCGCGGTCGCGCCGCGCAGGGCGTGCGCAACGCTCGCCGGCTTCGTGATGTCGGCCCGTTCGTACCCGACCTGACCGACCTGTCCGAGCGGCTGGATGGTGTAGGCCGCGCGCGGATTGCGCTGGGCAATGCGCACCCGGGCGCCATTCTTCAGCAGATATTCGCAGACGTAGCGGCCGATGAAGCCACCGCCTCCGAACACGGTTACGAGAGTTTCCGAACGGTCGACCATGGCCGGGCGCTTTGCCCGTGCGAACCGGCGTTGACAAGGCGCGCCGCGCCCCTCTAAGCGCGCCGGCCTACCACATAGTTCGGTTCCCGTGCCCAGGTGGCGGAATTGGTAGACGCACCAGCTTCAGGTGCTGGCGCTCGCAAGGGCGTGGAGGTTCGAGTCCTCTCCTGGGCACCATCGCCGCCGGAAAGATGTCCGGAGGCCGTCCGACGCGGGCAATTTCCCGATACTTGCGCGAGTGCGCCCGGCACGATTAGTGCGGGCCATGAAATCCAGGTTGAATTCCCACGATGTCGTCGACCAGCTGACGGCCATTTACGATCAGTCCGTCGCCAATCTCCGTCAGGCCCTCGCGCGCTACGTCGAGGACGGTACGCCGCCCGATTCCCAGTCGCGGAAGGAAGGTGCGTTTTCCTACCCTGAGTTGCGGGTGGAATATTCGGGCAAGGCGCCCGCCGCGCCCATTCCACGCGCCTTCGCGCGGCTCAATCAGGCGGGGACGTACACGACCAGCATCGCGCGGCCCGAACTGTTCCGTGGCTACCTGGTCGAACAACTCGATCACCTCAGCCGCGATTATGACGTCCACGTGTCGGTGGGTCATTCGGCGAGCGAGATTCCGTATGCGTACGTTATCGAGAATAGCGGGATTCACGTCGGTGACATCGGGACGGCCGAGCTCTCACGCTTCTTCCCGTCGAACGAGCTAGTCCACCTGGGCGACGAGATCGCGGACGGAACGTGGATAAGCGCTCCCGACGCTCCCCGGCCGCTCGCCCTGTTCGACGGTCCGCGCACCGACTTCAGCCTCGCGCGCCTCCGGCACTATACGGGCACCCCCGCCGAGCATTTCCAGCAGTTCGTGCTGTTCACCAACTATGTCCGCTACGTCGATGAGTTCGTCGGCGTCGCGATCGACAGCCTTCGGCGCAAGGATAGCCGTTTCACCGGCCTGTCCGTCCCCGGCGCTGTCTACGAGCCCGGCGAGCTGACCAACGCCGAGGCGCAGATCGCCGCGGGTCAATGGCGTCGGCATCAGATGCCGGCCTATCATTTGATGACCGGGGACCGGACCGGCATCACCCTGGTCAACATCGGCGTGGGTCCGTCCAACGCGAAGACGGCCTGCGATCACGTCGCCGTGCTGCGGCCCGAAGTATGGCTGATGATCGGCCACTGCGGCGGCTTGCGGCCGAGCCAGACGATTGGCGATTACGTGCTCGCGCACGCCTATCTTCGCGACGACCATGTGCTGGACGAAATGCTTCCGCCCGAAATTCCGTTGCCGGCGATCGCCGAGGTCCAGAACGCCCTGTTCGACGCGACCACGACCATCACCGGGGAAGACGAGGACAGCGTCAAGAAGCGGCTTCGCACTGGCACGGTCGTCACCACGGACGACCGCAACTGGGAGTTGCGCTATGCCGCCTCGGCGCTGCGGTTCAACCAGAGCCGGGCGGTCGGCATCGACATGGAATCGGCGACGGTCGCGGCGCAGGGGTATCGCTTCCGAGTGCCCTATGGGACGTTGCTTTGCGTCTCCGACAAGCCGCTGCACGGCGAGCTGAAACTCCCGGGCCAGGCAAACGCCTTTTACGAGCGCGCGATCAGCCAGCACCTTAGGATCGGGATCGAGGCGCTGAACCTGCTTCAGAAAGAAGGCGAAGGCCTACACAGCCGCAAGCTGCGCAGCTTCGACGAACCGCCGCTGCGCTAGCGGATCGCGCGGGTGCGATTGGGCAGCGGCGGCGTCCGGCCGGGAGCGATCCAGTCGACATAGGCGTCCAGGTCGACAATGCCCTTGTCCGTGACATCCGTCCCGGCGGTGAAGCCCGTCAGGCCGTCGCCGCCCGAGGCAAGGTAGTTATTCACCACGATACGGTAGCGGCCGGTTGGCGCAATCGGCTTCCCGTTGAGACGCATGTCCCGGATGCGGTCCATCGCCGGGCGCGCGAGGTCGTAGGCGTAGGTGAAGCCGGCGCTGGGGGCGAGGACCGCCACCCGGCTCGACTTGGCAAGGTCGACGTCCTTGTATTGCTGCTCGATCACCGTCTTCAGCTGCGCGCCGGTCAGCGTCATCACGACGAGGTTGTTCCCGAACGGCATCATCTGAAAGGCTTGCCCATAGCGAATGTCTCCGGCGGGCATGCCGATGCGCACCCCGGTCGCATTGACCAACGCAATCTGTGCGCCACCCATTGCGTTCGACCGCGTGGCGCCAAGCATCGAATCGGCGATCATGTCCGCAGCCGGACTTTCGCCATCGCGCTCATCGCGGGGCGCCGGAGCGGTCAGCTTGCCGACGACCCGATCGGCGAGGGGTTTGACGGCGGCGGCGTAGCGGCCAACCAGCACTTTCTCACCTGCATCCTCGCCACGATCGCCATTGCCCACGATGATATTCTTCGCGTCCTGGGCAACCAGACGATGCGTGGCGGGGTCGAAGTTAAGCCGAAGGTCGGTGACGAAATAACCGTATTTGCCCGCGCTGGTCATCAGCCGGCCCGCGCCTACCTGCGGCGTCCCGCGGCAGACGTAGGCCCAGTGCGTGTGGCCAGAAACGACCGTCGCAATCGCGGGGTCCAGTTTGGGCAGGATCGGCAGGATCTCGCCGTACAAGCCTTCGCAGCCGTCACCGCTGGTGAAGGTCGGAAGCTTGCCGCCCTGGTGGATCAGGAGGACGATAGTGTCCGCGCCTTCTGCCCTGAGTTTGGGGACGAGCGCATTGGCGGTTTCAGCTTCGTCCTGGAAGGTGAGCCCGCGGACGCCCGACGGCGTCACGAGATTGCCAGTCCCTTTCAGCGTCATGCCGATGAAGCCGATGGTGATCGGGCCGGCAGGCGTCTCGAAGCGCTTCAAACCCGTCGATGGAAAGATCGTCGAGCCATCGGCCTGCACCACGTTGGCGGCGAGGTAGTGGAAGCGGGCGCCGGCGAAGGGTTCGACCGCGCACGGAATACGGCGCGTGTATTTGGCGCAGCCGCCGGATTGCATGCGCTTCAGCTCGTCGCTGCCACGATCGAATTCGTGGTTCCCCACGGAATTGAACTCGAGGCCGAGCAAGTTCATCGCGGCGATGGTCGGCTCGTCGAGGTAGTTCGCCGAGATCAGCGGCGATGCGCCGATCGTGTCGCCGGCCGACACCGTGACGGTGTTCGCGTGCCCGGTACGCAGACCAGTGAGCGCCGCCGCGAGATGAGCTGCGCCGCCGCTGACGACCTGGCGCTTGCTCCCGTCCGGCTCGACGATGTCGAAGGGCGGCGGGGTTTCGAGATTGCCGTGGAAGTCGTTGAAGGCGAGGATTTGAACCTCAATGGGAGCGGCCGCAACCGGCGCCTTCGTAGCGACCGGCGACGCGATCTGACCAGCGCAGGCCGACAGCAATAGCGCGGCAAGCGCCGCGGCGCCGCGACGGATCATTCAGTCACCGGCGGCTGGGCGAACAGCGCGTTCAGATAGGCAGCCAGACGCACGCCACCCTGGCTCAGGCGCTGCTCCATCAAAGGCGTAAACTTATAGACGTACGAGTAGGATAATTCCGGCAGCGGCTTCTCACCCTTCTTCACCTTTTGTCCGGGCTTCGGCTTGGCCGGTCCGGGGTAAAGCGTGTCACGGATTTCGGCGCTCTCGCTCGTCCAATCGCGCGGATTGATATCCCACCACTTGATCACTTCGTCATTCGAGATGTGCCGCTCCAGCTTCGCCGCCAGCTCGGTGAACGAAAGCTGCTCCTCATCGACCAGCTGCGAGTCCCATACGGCGTGGAGGTTGGTTGGCTTGCCGAACCAGGACACTTTCACGTCGTTGCCGCCCTTGTCGCAGCATTTGCCGTTGTGAAGCGGCTGGTGAAGATCGCCGACCAGATGGACGATGAAGCGCAGCGCCATTTGCTTGTCGGACTGGCTGGCGTTGGGATTGCGCAGCGTCTTGCTGAACTTCGCCAGCGCTTCCAGCGCATCGCCTTCGGGCGGCGCATGGTCGTAGATGATGCCGTTGAGCGTCACGTAGTGCCACGGCGTCGAAGTCTTCTGCCAGAACTGTCCCGGCGCCGAGCGCATCTCGTCAGGCCAGTTGGCGGCCTCGTCGAGTGTCTCGCCGGGGCCGAGGATCTTCTCCACGTTCGCTCGGGCAAGTCCGCTGAGCTGGGTGTCCGCGATCGCGGCGACCACGCGGTGGCCGGTCTTACCCCACGCTAAAGCAGGCGTTGGAACAACAGCCGCGGCAAGCAGCGCGGAAAGAGCAAGGAAACGCATTCGACTCGGCACCTTATCGTTCGGCATGGCTGGCGCATGCCCCGTGGCGGCGCTTAAGGACAAGAGCATGACGGATGAACAATTGCTGGGGCAGGCGCGCGCGGCGGCTGCCAAGGCCTACGCACCCTATTCCAATTTCCAAGTCGGCTGCGCGATCGAATCGGTCGACGGCGAAGTGGTTACCGGCGCAAACATGGAGAATGCCTGTTACCGGCTCGGCCTATGCGCGGAACAGAGCGCACTCACGGCGGCGCAGCATCAGTTCGGCCTCGACAAGGTAGCGCGGATCGCCGTCGTCGGCGGTACCGATGCCACGGTTTGCACGCCATGTGGCGGTTGCCGTCAGGCGATCTTAGAGGCAGCTCACCTAAGCGGTCGCGACGTCGAGATCATCTGTTCGAGCGGTGACGGTTCGGCGGTGGAGCGGCACCGGATCGGCGAGCTCATTCCCTTTGGATTCGGGCCGCAGAACCTCTGACGGAAAAAGCGAGCGTGTCAGCCCGGGCCGACACGCTTGCCTGCTTGGCAGCAATCGCTGCTTAGAGCGTGGACTCGGTTTGACCCGCTAACCGTGACTGGCCTCCGGCCGACGCACTGTGGCCACCTGATCGACGAAGAATTTCACGCGCCTCTTCGGAGTCGATACCCGATCGGTTCGGGTCGACCGAGACGAACGTGCCGCCCGAGCTCACGCGCTCGTCGTAATAGCTCGCGTCTTCATCGCTGACGCCGTGCTTCTGGAACATTTCCTTGAGCGTGCCTGCTGCGGCGCCAGCTGCGGCGCCGATACCAAGCGCGCTGGGTATAGCCGACGCAGCGATAGCGCCCGCTGCCGCCAGCGGTCCGACGCCCGGAATTGCCAAGGCGGCAACGCCGAGGCCAGCGCCCAAAGCACCGCCGCCGATGAGACCGCGAGCAACGTTTCCGTCATTGCCGTCGCCGTCATCCGAGGAAACATCACGCTCGCCGTGACGTCCGATCAGGGAGAGGCCATCGTCGCTGGCGCCCGCCGCCCTCAGGTCCTCCACTGCGCGATGCGCGTCATTCTCACTATCGAACACGGCCGAAATTACGCTGGTCATGATTGTCTCCGTTAAACTGGGAGCAGCCTTAACGAGGGTGCGCAGACGTTCGTTCAAATCGTTTCGGCGTCCAGTCGGACCTAGCGCGAAGTCCTTAGTAAAAGCCGCCGTCCGAAGTTCATCGGCAAACCATCAGGCGTCCATCATTCGGTCGGAATGGCCGCTCACGTACTCCGCTGTCTCCCGAAACAGGAGGCGAATATGTATCGCATACCAGTCATGGCAGTGGCGCTTGCAGCCGCTCTATCGCAACCCTCGGCAGCTAATGCCGACATCATCAATTTTTCCGGGTCCACGGCCGGTCCCGGCATCACGGCGCCCAGTGCTGGGACGTGCGGCGCCATCCCTTTCAGGGGAAGCATTACCAATGCACCAGGTACGTCGAATTTCGGAGCGATCACCTATAGTCACTCAGTTTGTACGTCAGGCTCCGCTGGCGGGCCCGTTCAAGGTACGTTTGAGATCGTGACCGGCGGCGGCGCATTGCAGGGTACTCTGGACGGGACCGTATCGGTGACTGGGACGCCCATCTCCAACCTACTCTTCAACTACCTGATCACTTCGGGAACCGGCCAGTTCCTCGGCGCGACAGGCAGCTTCATCGGCACCGGCACGGCCGATCTCAGCAGGGGACCGCCGGCGACCATCACGCTGAACTTCCGCGCCGTGCCGGAACCGGCAACCTGGGCGATGATGCTGCTTGGCTTCGCCGGGATCGGCCTGACGATCCGTCGCCGCCAGGCGCCTGCGCTCAGACCAGCTTGATCTCCCGCAGGCGCTCCTGGAGATAGTCGTTGGCGGTGATGGGCGGCCACTTCGGCTGCTCGCCCGCCGGCACTGTCTCCGGCAGCGCTTCGATCAGGAAATCCGACCGGAAGTGCAGGAAGAAGGGCATCGAGTAGCGCGCCTTGCTCGCGCGGTCGGGTGTCGGATTAACAACGCGGTGCGGCGTCGAGCGGAGGCGGCCGTTGGTCAGCCGCTGGAGCATGTCGCCGATATTGATGACGATCTCGCCCGGCCGGGGTGAAACGGGGATCCAGCGGCCGTCGCGCGTCTGCAGTTCCAGCCCCGCTTCTTCGGCGCCAAGCAGCAGCGTGATGGCGTTGATATCCTCGTGCGCGCCGGCGCGGATGTGTTCGCCGGTCGGCTCGCTCTGCGGCGGGTAGTGGAGCGCGCGGAGAACCGAATTGCCCTCGTGCACCGCGTCCTCGAAATAGTTCTCGTCGATCCTGAGGTAGCGCGCGATGGCCTTGAGAACCTTCAGGCCGCTGCGGTCGAAGGTCGCGAACAGCTCCTGGAATGTTTCCTTGAACCCTGCCACCTCGGACGGCCAGAGATTGTCGGGCATGTGGTTGCGGAAGCGGTGGCCTTGCGGCAGGTCGCGGCCGACGTGCCAAAATTCCTTGAGGTCGTGCGCCTTGTGGCCCTTGGCGGTTTCGATGCCGAATGGCGTGTATCCACGGGCACCGCCGCTGCCGGGCACCAGATACTTGCGCTTCACGTCCTCCGGTAACGCGAAGAATTCCTTGGCCTTGGCTTCGGCGCGTTGGATCAGTTCATCGGAAATGCCGTGATCGGCGACAATCGCGAAGCCATACTCCTCGAAGCTGCGGCCCAGCTTTTGCGCGAAACCGTCGGGATCCCGGTCCGCATCCTTGAGGGAAACGGACGCGATATTGTCAGCAGAAATCGTAGCCATGTTCGTATCTTAGCAGAGGTTTGAGATCAGGGCAGCATCAGCGAGGCGAGCGCCGCGCTCATCAGGTTGGCGAGGCTGCCGGCGAGAAGGGCGCGGATGCCGAGCTTGGCGATCACCGGACGCTGATTGGGCGCGAGGCTGCCGGTCACCGCCATCTGGATCGCGATCGAACTGAAGTTGGCGAAGCCGCACAGCGCGAAGGTGACGATCGCGCGGCTGCGGTCGCTGAGCACGGCCGGGCCCATCTGGCCGAGGTCGATGAAGGCGACGAATTCGTTGAGCACCAGCTTAGTGCCGAAAAGGCCGCCGGCGGTGCCCGCCTCGTTCCAAGGCACGCCGATCAAATACATGACGGGTGCGAAGACGTAGCCGATTATGCGCTGGAAGCTCAGGTCGGGGACGCCGACCACGTTGCCGAGTCCGCCGAGCAGACCGTTGGCGAGCGCCACAAGCGCCACGAATGCGAGCACCATCGCGCCGACCGCGACCGCCAGCTTGACGCCGGTCTGGGCACCTTGCGCCGCGGCCATGATGAGGTTGGCCGGTCGCTCACCCTCTTCAAACGTCTCCGCTACATCGACCTGTTCGTCTTCGCTGACGCCGCCGTCCAACGGCAGTTCACCCGGTGCGGCGACGTCGTCCGGCATGATCATCTTGGCCATCAGAATGCCGCCGGGAGCGGACATGAACGACGCCGCGAGCAGATAGGGAAGATATTGCTGACCGAGCAGACTGGCATAGGCGGCGAGGATGGTGCCCGCAACGCCGGCCATGCCGACGCACATCACGGTGAACAGCCGGGACGGCGGCAGCGCGGCGAGATACGGCCGCACGACCAGCGGTGATTCCGACTGGCCGACGAAAATATTGGCCGCGGCCGACAGCGATTCGACGCGGCTGATTCCCGTCACCCAGCCGATCGCCCCACCGACCCAGCGGACGATGCGCTGCATGATCCCGAGATAATAAAGGATGGCGACGAGGCTGGCGAAGAAGATGATTACCGGCAGCGCGGCAATGGCGAAGGTGTGCGCCAGCGGGTTGGCGTCGCTCGGGCCAAACAGGAATTCGGTGCCTTTGTTGGCGTAGCCGAGGAGATTGCCGACGCCAGTTGAAAGAGTCTGAATCACCGCCCGGCCGCCGCTGGTGTAGAGCACCAGGAACGCGATCGCGGCCTGCAGCGCGAAGGCGGCGCCGACAACCCGCAAGCGGATCGCGCGGCGGTTGGTCGACAGCGCAAAGGCGATGCCAAGGATCACCAGGATCCCGACGATCCCGAGCAGCTTTTGATTCATGAAAAGCGCCTCCCCCGCGCTTCTTACCAGACCATGCCCAACTACCAGACCATACCTTGGGTAGCGGCTGCGGCGGCTTCGTCCAGTTTTTCCAGCGCTTCCTCGGGACTCGCGGCGACCAGCAGCTGGCTGCGGCGTTGCGTGGACAGGAACCCGCTTTCCGTCGCATGGTCGATGAAAGCGATCATGCCGTTCCAGAAGCCGTCGACGTTGAGCAGGCAGAAGGGCTTGGCGTGATAGCCGAGCGCGTTCCAGCTCCACGCTTCGAACAATTCGTCGAGCGTGCCTACGCCGCCCGGCATGGCGAGAAACGCATCGGCGAGATCGGTCATCTTCGCCTTGCGCTCGTGCATCGTGTCGACGGTGTGGAGCTCGGTCACGCCTTCGTGCGCGACTTCGAGATTGACCAGCGCGCGCGGGATGACGCCGAACACCTTGCCGCCGCCCGCCAGCACATTATCGGCGATCAAGCCCATCAGGCCGAGACGGCCGCCGCCGTAAACGAGATCGACGCCGCGGCCGAGCATCGCCGCCGCGGTTGCCCGGGTCGCTTCCGCAAACTCTGGGCGCGACCCAGAAGCGGAGCCGCAATAAACCGCAAGACGCTTCACATGCTTCACAGGCCTGCAAGCTCCTTGATGTTCGCCTCGGGACGCGCGCCGAAGTGGGAGATGACTTCGGCTGCTGCGATGCCGCCGGTTTCGAGGCAGGCTTTCAGCGGCCGTCCGCGACAGCGCGCAGCGAGGAAGCCCGCCGCAAAAAGGTCGCCCGCGCCGGTGGTATCGACGACGCGCTGGACGCGCGGGGCGGAGACTTCGACCGTTTCATTGGCGGATCTGGCAATCGCACCATCGGCACCGCGCGTGATGACCAACGTGGCAACCTTGGTCGACAGTTGGGCGAGGCATTCGCCCAGCGTCCCGCAGCCGGTCAGGTGCCGCACCTCGTCCTCGTTGCCGAACAACAGGTCGATCGTTCCCGCGTCGATCATGCTCATCACGCCCGAGCGGCGATTCCCGAGGCACAGGCTTTCGGAGAGCGTGAACGCGACGGTGCGCCCGGCGGAATGCGCAATCTTCGCCGCTTCCAGCATCGCGGCGCGCGGCCGCTCCGGCCCCCACAAATAGCCTTCGAGGAAGGTCACACTGGCAGAACGGATCAACTCCGCATCGAGCGCGGCTGGCGTCAGCTCATGGCTGGCACCAGGGCAGGTGTTCATGGTCCGTTGCGCATCGGGCGTGACGAGGATCAGGCAGCGTCCGGTCGGCGGCGGCGAGGCAATCGCGGGCGTTTCGAACCACACGCCGAGTGAACGCATGTCGTGCGCGAAGATCGCCCCGAGCTGGTCGTCGGCGACCTGTCCGACAAACGCCGCGTTCAGCCCTAGCGCCGCCGCGCCGGCCATACTGTTCGCCGCGGAGCCGCCACTAATCTCCCGCGCAGGACCCATTGCCGCGTACAAAGCGTCGGCTTGCTCCGCATCGAGCAACTGCATGCCGCCGCGCGGCAGCCCGTGTCGCTCGATGAAGGCATCGTCAGTGGTTGCGATGACGTCGACGATCGCATCGCCGATCGCCACAATGTCGAGGCTGTCGGAAGTCACGGTGCGCGCGCTAGCCGCGCGGGGGATGCCCGGTCAACGGCGGTTGCACCGATACGCAAAGACGCTACGCATCGCGCATGAACGATCAGCCGCGCGCAATCCCGCCGTCCCTTTTCGCCTTGTCGATCTTCTACGGCGGCATGGTCTGCATCGCCGGCGTGCTCGGCAACAAGCAGGTCGGGCTCGGACCGCTTGCCGTGGAAGCCGGCATCTTTGCTTTCCTGCTGCTGGTCGTCACGTCGAGCTCGGTCGCCGAACTGCACGGGCGTGACACCGCGAATCGGCTGGTGCTCATCGGCTTCGTCCCGCTGATCATCTCGCTGTTTTTGAGCCTCGTTGTACTCGCGCTGCCCGCCTCGCCGCAGATGGATCCGGCGCGCCTTTCGGCATTCGAAACCGTGATGGGCGGAACGCCGCGCATCTGGCTTGGCGGCATTCTCGCCTACGGCATTTCCACGTTCCTCAACGTCACCATCTTCAGCCGACTGAAGGCGCGGGAAGGCACAGGCCTGCTGTGGCTTCGCGCGGGCATCGCCAGCGTGCTGAGCCAGGTCGTCGACACGCTGATCTTCATCACGGTCGCTTTCTATGGCGTGTTCCCGATCGGCGAGCTGCTGCTGGGGCAAATGCTGGCGAAGGTCGTTCTCTCCGCGCTGCTCGTGCCACCGCTCGTCTACGGATTCGTCGCGCTGGGGAAATCCCTCGATCGGCGCTGAAAATTGCTCGTAGTGG
Organism: Sphingomonas flavescens; assembly: GCF_030866745.1. NCBI lineage: Bacteria > Pseudomonadati > Pseudomonadota > Alphaproteobacteria > Sphingomonadales > Sphingomonadaceae > Sphingomonas > Sphingomonas flavescens. The sequence continues at coordinate 1,529,619 of NZ_CP133016.1, forward strand.
CATTCATGCAACGGTTCCGGATGAATCGTTAACGCGAGCCCCGCGGCTGTAACATTCGCGTCTCAATCCGCTAATAGCCCGCCGGGGTTTCCACCAGATTCGCAACTGTTTGCGGGGGAGTATTTCCTTTGAAGAAAATCGTGCTGTTCTGCACGACGGCACTCGTGTCGTCGGGCGCTTTCGCCCAGTCCACCGGTACGATCGAGACGGAAAAGTCGACGATCGTCATCACCGGCTCGCGCACCAAAGACGTCGGCGGCATCCAGACGCCGAACGCACCGAAGGCGAAAGCTGTCGTCACTCAAGAGATGATCAGCCGCAGCGGCCCGGGCCAGACCGTGCTCGACACGATCAACATCGTTCCGGGCGTCAGCTTCCAGAACAACGACGCCTACGGTAACGCCGGCGGCACGCTGACCATGCGCGGCTTCGACTCGACCCGCATCAGCTACACGCTCGACGGCATCCAGCTGAACGACAGCGGCAACTACAACATCTACTCCAACTTCTCGATCGACCCGGAAATCCTGGAGCAGGTCAACGTCAACCTCGGCTCGACCGACGTCGACTCGCCGACCGCTTCGGCCGTCGGCGGCACGATCAACCAGCGCAGCCGCAACCCGGGCACCAAGCCGGGGTTCATCCTGAACAGCTCGATCGGTGATTTCGATTATCGTCGCGTGTTCGGCCTGCTCGACACCGGCGAATTCACGCCGTGGGGCACGCGCGCCTATATCGCGGGCAGCACCTCGACCTACCGCAACCCGTATAACAACTACGGCAAGCTCGACCGGCAGCAGTTCAACGGCAAGGTCTACCAGCCGCTCGGCAGCAACGGTGACTTCGTCGCCATTTCGGGCCGCTACAACGAAGACCGCAACAACTTCTTCGGTTCGCTGCCGCTGCGTTGGGATGACCCGCGCGTCGTCGGTTCTGGCGCGGGCAACCGCTTCCCGCGCAACAACGACGAGCGCGAGTACAAGATCAACTATCCGTGCCAGATCGCGCCGGGCGTGCGCGGCGTGGCCGATGCGGCCAGCACCTGCGGCACCGAGTTCGATCGTCGTTACAACCCGTCGAACAGCGCGAACTTCCGCGGCAACTCGCGCTTCACGCTCACCGACAAGCTGACGCTGACAGTCGATCCGAGCTTCCAGTACACCAAGGCCAACGGCGGCGGCACGGTCGATGCGCGTGAATATGCTTACGACATCAACCCGACCGGTGGCCGCGCCAACTGCTCGACCACGGCTCCGAGTTCGAGCGTGCTCTGCGTCGGCGGCTACTTCGGCGGCAAGCCTTACCTGAACGGCGTCGACCTGAACGGTGACGGCGATACGCGCGACATCGTGAACGTCCTGGCGCCCAGCCAGACGCGCACCCGCCGTTATGCAGTCGTGGCCGGCTTGCGGTATCAGTTCACGCCGGACCAGAGCGTCCGCGTGGCATATACGCACGATTATTCGAACCACCGCCAGACCGGCCAGATCGGCCTGCTTCAGTCGAACGGCGAGCCGTTTGACGTCTTCCCGGTCAATGACCCGCTGTCGACGCCGACGGGAATCCTGCTCCAGAAGCGCGATCGCCAGTCCTACGCGATCCTGGACAAGCCGGCAGTCGAGTACAACGGCCGCTTCGGCAACCTGTTCGTGAAGGTTGCGGCCAGCATGCCGTTCTTCACCCGCGACCTGCAGAACAATTGCTTCACCTCGTCGGCCAGCGGCTTCGTCGAGTGCAGCGGTTCGAACAGCGCGCTGGACGCCATCATCGCCGCGAACAACCCGTATACGTTTAACGCGACGACGGGTGCCGTCACCGGCTTCTCGCCTCCGGGTCACCGCGTGCTAAAGTACAAGAAGTTCCTGCCCGACCTCGGCGTTGTGTATAACTTCACGCCGGCCCTTTCGGCCTTCGCGAGCTACACGAAAAACATCTCGGTTCCGAGCACGGACAACCTGTACAACGCCTTCTACTACCCGGCAGGCACGGATCAGGCGAAGCCGCGACCGGAAACGACCGACTCGTTCGATGGCGGCCTCCGCTATTCGACCTCGAAGATTCAGGCGCAGCTTTCCGGCTGGTACACGAAGTTCAACAACCGCCTGGCATCGGCCTACGATCCGGAACTCGACCAGACCGTCTACCGGAACCTGGGCCGCGTGAATAAGTGGGGTATCGATGGATCGGTGGCTTACGAGCCGATCAAGGAACTGACGCTCTACGCGTTCGGTTCGTGGAACCGGTCGAAGATTCAGGACAACATCCAGATCGGCCGCTTCGGCACGGGCGCGACGCAGGTTAACGACTGCGACAACATCCCGGCCGGTGCGACGCAGGCGAACATCATTCGCAGCTGCGCCTTCACCGCGGGCAATTATGAGTCTGGCGCACCGAAGTATCAGTATGGTGCGTCTGCCCAAGGCCGACTTTCGGTGTTCGAGCTGGGCGTCACCGCCAAGCGGACGGGTCCACGCTACATCTACGACACGAACGTTCCGACCTACAGCGGTGCCGTTGGTGGAACGAACGTCGTGGAAATCTTCCCGGCGACGGCCCCTGCCTACTGGCTCGTCAACCTCGACGCGCGCGTCAAGCTCACGATGATCCCGGGCCTCGAGAAGAGCTACTTCCAGCTCAACGTCTACAACCTGTTCGACAAGTTCTACGTCGGCGGCTTCGGCGGCGGCCTGAATCAGGCCTTCAGCGGCGCCAACTACGGCAACCCGAACTTCGTTCAGATCGGCGCGCCGCGGACGGTTTCGGGAACGCTCAGCCTGCGTTTCTAAAACCCGTCGTTTGAACACTCCGGAAGGCCGGGTGGGAGCAATCCTGCCCGGCCTTCTCTTTTGCGCCAAGCCCGCGTTAAAATGGATTCATGCCGTCCTACGAAATCGATGATCGGCGCCCGAAACTCGGCGATGGCGCCTGGGCCGCTCCTTCGGCCGACCTGATCGGCGATGTGAGGCTGGGGTCACGCGCGAGCGTATGGTTCGGGGCCGTGCTGCGAGGTGACAACACACCACTGATCCTCGGCGACGAAACGAATTTTCAGGACGGCGCGGTCGGGCATAGCGATGCGGACTTCCCGCTGACGATCGGCGCGCGGGTCACCATCGGCCACCAGGCGATCCTTCATGGCTGCACGATTGCCGACGACTGTTTGATCGGGATGGGGGCTCGCGTCCTGAACGGCGCGATCATTGAGACCGAGTGCATCGTGGGCGCCGGCGCGATCGTCACCGAAGGCAAGCGCTTTGCTGCGGGCAGCCTGATCGTCGGATCACCCGCGCGCGTCGTCCGCGAGCTGAGCGACCAGGAGCGCGCGATGCTGCGTGAAAGCGCGCGCCATTATGCCGAGAAAGCCGCGCACTACCGCGCGGCGTTACGCAAGGTTTAGTACACCCGCGCCTTGGGCTTGATATACTCGACGTCTTTGGTGAGCGTGTATTCGTGCACCGGGCGGTAATCTATCTTCACGCCGCCACCGGACCCGCCCCAGCCGTCGAACCAGCCAACCGTGTGCTTCATCCAGTTCGCATCGTCGCGCTTCGGGTAATCTTCCTGCATGTGCGCGCCCCGGCTTTCCTTGCGGTTGGCGGCGCAATGCATGGTGACGACCGCCTGGCCGATGAGGTTGTCGAGTTCCAACGTTTCGATAAGGTCGCTATTCCAGATCAGGCTGCGGTCGGTGACATGGATGTCCTTCATCCGGTCGTACACTGCATCGATCTTCGATACGCCTTCGCTCAAGGTTCGATCGGTGCGGAAGACCGCGCAATCCGCCTGCATCGTCCGCTGCATGTCGAGGCGGATATCGGCCGTCGAGCTGCTACCTTCGGCATGACGGAATTTATCCAAACGCGACAGCGCCAATTCGGACGAGGCGTCGGTCAGCGACGGCTGGATCGCGCCGGGATTCACGACCTCGGCAAGGCGTTTGCCGGCGGCGCGGCCGAACACGACAAGGTCGATGAGGCTGTTCGAGCCAAGGCGGTTAGCGCCGTGGACACTGACGCAGGCGGCCTCGCCGACCGCGAACAGGCCGGGCACGACCGCATCCGGATTGCCGTCCTTCAACGTGACGACCTCGCCGTGGTAGTTCGTCGGGATGCCGCCCATTGTGTAGTGGACCGTCGGCGCGACGGGCACCGGCTGGCGCGTCAGGTCGACACCGGCGAACGTCTTGGCCGTCTCGGTGATACCCGGCAGCCGCTCGTGCAGGATCTTCGGGTCGATGTGGTCGAGGTGAAGGAAAATGTGATCCTTATGCTCACCCACGCCGCGGCCTTCGCGGATCTCCATCGCCATCGAGCGTGAGACGACGTCGCGGCTGGCGAGGTCTTTCGCGCTCGGCGCATAGCGTTCCATGAACCGCTCGCCATTGGCGTTGGTGAGGTAGCCGCCTTCGCCGCGCGCGCCTTCGGTGATCAGCACGCCGGCACCGTAGATGCCGGTCGGGTGGAACTGGACGAACTCCATGTCCTGCAGCGGCAGACCGGCACGGAGCACCATCGCATTGCCGTCGCCGGTGCAGGTGTGCGCGGAGGTCGCCGTGTAATAGACCTTGCCATAGCCGCCGGTCGCCAGGACGACAGACTGCGCGCGGAAGCGATGGATCGACCCGTCGTCCAGGCACAATGCGACCACGCCGCGGCACACGCCATCGTCCATGATCAGGTCGATGGCGAAATATTCGATGAAGAAGTCCGCGTCGTGCGCCAGGCTCTGCGAATAGAGCGTGTGCAGCATCGCGTGCCCGGTGCGGTCGGCAGCCGCGCAGGTACGCTGAGCTGGAGGGCCTTCACCCATGTTCTGCGTCATGCCGCCGAACGCGCGCTGATAGATGCGGCCGTCGGCCGTGCGGCTGAAAGGCAGGCCCATATGCTCAAGCTCGACGACGGCGGCCGGTGCCTCGCGGCAGAGGTATTCGATCGCGTCCTGGTCGCCGAGCCAGTCGGAGCCCTTGACGGTGTCGTACATATGCCATTGCCAGCTGTCCGGGCCCATGTTGCCCAGTGCGGCAGCGATGCCACCCTGCGCGGCGACAGTGTGGCTGCGGGTCGGGAAGACCTTGGTGACGCAGGCCGTCTTCAGGCCCGCTTCAGCGGCGCCCATGGTCGCGCGAAGACCCGCGCCGCCGGCGCCGACAACGACGACATCATAGGTATGATCGACAATCTTGTAGGCGGTCACGCGACAGTCCCGAAAGCAATGCGGGCGAGCGCGAACAGCGCCAGTGCGCCGCCGCCGACCGCGAGGAAAAGCATGAATGTGTTGAGCGCGAAGTTATTTCCCGGCTCATGCACGTAATCGTCGATGACCACCTTCACGCCATCGAGCGCGTGCTTGAAACCGATGATGATCAGCAGGGCCATGGGCACTGCCGCGCTCGGTGCGCGCAGCCATTCAAGGACGGTGCGCTGGTCAAGCTGGGGCAGGAACAGCAGCGAAGCAATCAGCCACACGCCAAGCAGCAGCAAGGCAATGCTGGTGACGCGCTCGGTCAGCCAATGCTCGCCGCCGTGATGAGCGGAGCCCAGCCCGCGGACGCGGCCGAGCGGCGTTGCGCTTTTGCCCAAGCTCATCGTGCGCCCCCCAGCAGATAGAACCAGACGAGCGCCGTAAGGATCAGTGAGCCGACGATGGTCAGGATCGCCATCGTCTTGTTGACGCCCAGCTCGAAGCCCTGGCCGGTATCCATGATGAGGTGACGAATGCCCGACAGCAGATGCTGAAAGAAGCTCCAGGTCAGGCCGATCAGTACGACCAGACCGAGCGGATGAGCCGCAGCCTTACTGAACGCAGCATAACTTTCGGCGCCATCGGCCAGCGCCCACAGCCACCAGGTCAAAAGCCCCAGGCCGGCGAACGTCAGCGCGATCCCAGTGGCGCGATGCAAGATGGAAACGGCCATGTGCGGGCCCCATCGCCAGATCGACAGGTGCGGCGACAGTGGCCGGCTTGATGCGTTGCTCATGGCCGAGCCGCTTAAGACCCCCTCCCGCGAGAGGCAAGTTCGGCACTTCGGCCTAACCCGGTCTTAACCATTCGCGGCGCATGGACGGTGTCACACAGATCAAGCGCGACGACGGAGATTGAACGGATGGGTGCCGACACTGGACAGCTGCAGCGTCTGACCGACGAGCAGGTGAATGCGCGGCTGGCGGCCTACAATGGCGACAAGTCCCTTGATCGCGACGTCAAGCTGCTGCGCGACAATGTCGCCGACATCATCGCTTCCGAAGTCGTTTCGCAATTCGGGAAGCAGCGCGCCGAGCGTTTCTCCGCCGCTTATGCGGCCAGCGTGGACGCCACCTGGATCCAGAACATGGCCGGCTACGGCCGCGAAATCTACGCCGAACGCACATCGGTCCCCGCCTATATGGTCGCGAAGAGCCAAGCAGCCAGCCGGATCGTCGCCCGGATCGTCGAGCGCTATGCCGATGACACCGAGAAGATGGAGGAACTGCTGTGCGCATTCCACCGTGTCAGCCAGGCGGAGACTGACATCATTCTGGCGCAGGTCTCCCTGCTCGAAGCCAACGATGCCGCCGATCGCCGCGGCCGTGAAAATGGCGAGTTCGAGCGCCGCGTGTCGGATCTTGTCCGGGCCAGCACGGAACAGTCCAAGTCGCTGACCGAACGCACGCGTTCGACCGCCGCTTCGGCGCGGGGAATGTTGAGCAAAACGAGTGAAGTGGCGGCCGCTGCTGAACAATCGGCGGTCGCCATGCGCGAAGCCGCGCAAACGGCCGCCGGCCTGATCAGGGCGATCGAGGATGCGCGGACCGAGGTGGAAGTCGCGGCAGGCGTCGCCACGCGCGCCGGTGACCAGGCCAGCCAGGCCGTGAAGGTCAGCCAGGCGCTGTCGGCGCACGTCGAAGCTATCGAATCCATTTTGAGCCTGATTCGCGACATCGCGGGCCAGACCAACCTCCTCGCCCTGAACGCCACGATCGAAGCGGCCCGTGCGGGCGATGCCGGTCGTGGCTTCGCCGTCGTGGCCCAAGAGGTGAAGAGTCTCGCCTCGCAGACGGCGCGGGCGACTGACGATATTACCGCCAAGATCACCGCGATCCAGCAGGCCACCCGCCAGACGGTGGAAGCCAATGGGTCGATCGAAGATACGGTCGAAGAAGTGCAGCACTCCGCCGACCGCATCCGCGAGGCGATGGAATTGCAGGCGCAGACGGTGACCATGATCACCGCCGCCGTCGACGAGACCGCGCTCGCGGCCGACTCGATGAGCTCGACCATTGCCGCCATCCGCGCCGACACCGAGAACGTCGCGACCGACATCGATCAGGTCGAGCAGGGCTTCGGCCGCTTCTCCGAGCAGATCGCGAACTTCAATTCCACCGCTCGCGCATTCGTCAACGGGATGGCCGCCTAAACCTCTCCCGTTGATCGCGGGGGCGGGATATAGCCGCCCCATGAACATCCTGATCACCGGCGCGAGCCGCGGCATCGGCGGCGCCGCCTATGCCTTGCTCAAGAAGAATGGCCATCGGGTCGTGGGACATTCGACGCTCGGCAGCGACACGCTGATTGCCGGGGACCTGATGGACCCGGCCGCGCCGCGCAACATCTGGGACACTGCGCTCGATGAGCTCGACGGCCGGATCGACGTCCTCGTCAACAACGCCGGCGTCTATGAAGCCGTGTCCGACAATGCGCCCGACGAGGAATGGCACGCCGCCTGGTCGCGGACGATGACCATCAACCTGCAAGCGGCCGCTGACCTGTGCCGGCTCGCGGTCTCACATTTCCTCGACCGTGGCGGAGAAGGCCGGATCGTCAACATCGCCAGCCGCGCCGGCTATCGCGGGGATAGCCCGCAGCATTGGCACTATGCCGCGTCCAAGGCGGGGATGATCGGCATGACTAAGACCGTCGCGCGCGGTTATGCAGCGGACGGCATCCTCTGCTTCGGCGTCGCGCCGGGCTTCACCGTGTCGGAGATGACCGCCGAATATCTGCAGGGCCGCGGCGGCGCGAAAATCCTCGCCGACATTCCGCTGGGCCGCGTTGCCTCGACCGACGAGGTCGCCGAAGTCATCCGCTGGCTATCGGTCGACGCGCCTGCTTCATCGACGGGCAATGTCGTTGACGTGAATGGGGCAAGCTATGTTCGCTAGCCTCGTCCTTCTCGCCGCGATGCAAAACATCGTCGTTCCCCTCGGCAAGCCCCCGCGCGTCATCGAGCAGCCACGCGCGCCGATCGAAACGGCGGGGCCGCGCTGGGCGCTCGCCTGCGACGGCTCTGACGACTGGAACAAGCCGGCGCCCCCCGTCCGCATTCACGCGAACACCTACGAAGTAGGCACTTGCGGCATATCGTCGATCCTCATCGTCGGCGACCAAGGCGACATCCTGATCGACGGAGGGCCGGAGGCGGCCGCGGATGTGATCGCCGCCAACATCCGCAAGCTCGGCTATGACATTCGCGACGTCCGCTTCATCCTAACCAGCCACGAGCACTTGGATCACGTCGGCGGTATCGCGCAGCTACAGCGTGCGAGCGGCGCGACCGTCGTAACATCCGTGCCGGCGAAGAAGGTGCTGGAGACCGGGACGGTCGACGCGAACGACCCCCAGGCGGGTTTGCTGAAGCCGTTTCCCCCGGTCCCCGTCGGCCGCACCGTGGTCGACGGACAGGAAGTCCGGCTTGGCAACCTGATGCTCACAGCGATCGCGACCCCCGGACATACCGCTGGCGCGCTAAGCTGGCGCTGGGTCAGCTGCGACGGCGGCGTGTGTCGGACCATCTTGTATGCCGACAGCCTCAGCCCGGTGAGCCGCGATGGCTATCGCTTCAGTGATCATCCGGCATGGCTGACCGCCTACCGCGCCTCGATTGCGAAGGTTGCGACGAGCCCGTGCGAGATCCTGATCACGCCTCATCCGTCCGCGAGCCAGATGCCGCAGCGTTTCGCGCTTGGCCGGCCTTTGCTCGATGAAAATGCGTGCAAGGCCTACGCCGCAGCGAAGACAAAGGATTTGGATGAGCGGCTAGCCAAGGAAGCTGCCGTGGCACCCGCCAAGTGAGTTGGCGCGTCACAATTCCCTGTAATCGCGCGCAGGGAGAAGCGATCGAACAATTGGAGGATTTGCCCGCATTCGGCGAAAGCCCGCCCGTGCTGGTGGCGGATGAGCCTGATGAATCGCGTCCCGACGACTGGCTGATCCACGCCTATCTCGAGCATGAACCGACACCGGAAGAGGTTGCCGCGCTCGCAAGCCTGGGGTCGGGTGCGCCGAAGGTCGAGGCGCTCGGCGAGGATGACTGGGTGACCATGAGCCAGCAAGGCCTGGAGCCGATCCACGCCGGCCGTTTCACGGTCCACACGCCGACCTATCGGCCCGAACCCGATCGAGTCAGCTTCGAGATTGACGCAGGACTGGCTTTTGGGACCGGCCAGCACGCAACGACCAGCGGCTGCCTCGCAGTACTCGACCAGCTGGAACGCGATGGCGCGCAATTCTCCAATGTCGCGGACATCGGCACCGGGACCGGGCTGCTCGCCTTCGCGGCGATGGCGTTGTGGCCGGAGGCCCGCTGCATCGCCACCGATGTCGACCCGGTCGCCGTTGACGTGGCTCGCGACAATGCGGCAATCAACAGTGTCGCGCTGGGGCACGGCCCGGGCGAGCTACTCCTGGCGGTGGCCGACGGCTTGGACTCGCCAGTCCTGACTGCGCGCGCGCCTTTCGACCTCCTGATCGCCAACATCCTGGCCGGACCGTTGATCGAGTTCGCAGCTGCGTTCGCTGGTTCCGTTGAGCAAGACGGGAGGATCATCCTTGCGGGCCTGCTCGACACCCAGGCCGACAATGTGATCGCCGCCTACGCGGCGGTTGGCTGCCCGCTGGAGTACCGCAGTGCGGCCGAATGGCCGGTTGTCGTTTGCCGGAAGGCCTGACCGGCCGACCTTGTCGCGCTTGAACTGCCGTGCCAGCAAGCGCTCCGGGGGGATGCGCGGATGGGCGAGTTCGATTTCTATTATTCGTTCTACGGGCTGCTGCTGAGCCTTTCCGCCGGCACGGTCATCATCCGCTGCGCCGATGCAATCAGTGAGCGAAACGGCCGGCACATCGGGCTGCTGACGCCGCTGCTCGGCACCTTCATCCTGCTCGACATCACCAGCTTCTGGATCTGGGCGTGGCGCGCGCGAGCGCATTTCCACATCAGCTACGCATCCATGTATTTCGGGCTGGGGCTGTCACTTTGCTACTTCTTCGCCGCGACCCAGGTGTTCCCCAAGGAAGACGGCAACTGGAAGTCGCTCGACGAGCATTATTGGGCGCGGAAGCGGTACGTTTTGCCCGGCATCATTCTCGCCAACGCGGCCGTGATCGCGCAGGGTTTCGTGGTCGCGATGGGCAATTTTGACGCCGGATTCTACATCACGCAGGCATTCTACTGGGTGCCGCTGCTCGCGCTGATGTTCACCCGCAACAAGTGGGTCGACACGGCCCTGCTCGCGGCCCTTTGCCTCTATTACGTGCTCGGAGCTTTCGTGCTCGGCTGGTGAGCGTCAGGCGCCAGCGACGATTTCGGCCCACTCGGCTTCATTGACGACGCGGACGCCAAGTTCCTCCGCCTTCTTGAGCTTCGAGCCGGCACCGGGCCCCGCGACCACGAGGTCGGTCTTTGCGCTGACCGATCCGGCGGCCCGCGCGCCAAGCCGCTCCGCCTGCGCCTTGGCTTCATCGCGGCTCATGGTTTCCAAGCTTCCGGTGAAGACGATCGTTTTGCCCGTCCACTCGGTTTGCCGGGCATCGCTGACGTAAGGCGCCGGCCTCACCTCCGAGAGCAAGTCGTCGAGCGCTGTTCGATTGTGCTCCTCGTGGAAGAAGTCGACTAAAGCCTCGGCAACCACTGGGCCGACGCCCTGGACGCCGGACAGTTCAGCCTGTCCGCCTTCTGCCTCAGACGCGCGGCGCAGTTCCTCGACGGTTCCAAAGCACTTGAGCAAATCGCGCGCGGTGACGATCCCTACGTGGCGGATGCCGAGCCCGAATAGAAACCGTGGGCCGTCCGGAGCCCGCTTGGCCTCAATCGCCGCCAAAAGATTGTCGACCGATTTCTCCTTCCAGCCCTCGCGACCGAGCAGGTCGGCGCGATGCCTACGCAGGCGGAAGATGTCGGCCGGCGAATGCAGCCAGCCAAGCTCGATAAACTCCGCGATGCTCTTCTCGCCCAAGCCTTCGATGTCGAGCGCACCGCGGGACACGAAGTGGCGGAGCCGCTCGAACCGCTGCGCCGGGCAGATCAGGCCGCCGGTGCAGCGGACGTCGACCTCGCCTTCCTCGGCGACGGCTTCGGAATCGCACATTGGGCAGTGGTCGGGAAACACAAAGGCCTGACGCGGCTCCTCGCGCGTCAGATTCTCGACGACCTGCGGAATCACATCGCCCGCGCGCTGGATTCGGACGCGGTCGCCGACGCGCAGCCCCAGCCGCTCGATCTCGTCGCGATTGTGAAGAGTGACGTTCGCCACCATCACGCCGCCGACGCCAACCGGCTTCAGCCGTCCGACCGGCGTCAGCTTGCCCGTGCGCCCGACCTGAATGTCGATCGCTTCCAAGGTCGTCTCGGCTTTCTCGGCGGGGAACTTGTGCGCCAGTCCCCAGCGCGGTGCTCGCGCGACGAAGCCAAGCCGCTCCTGCCAGTCAAGCCGGTCGACCTTGTAGACAACGCCGTCGATGTCGAACGGCAGGTCGGCACGTGCATGCTCGATCGCACGATAGTGATCGAGCGCCTGATCAACGCCGTCGCATCGCTGCAATAGATTGCTGACCGGAATGCCGAAGCTGGCGATCCGCTGCATCGCCGCCATTTGCGTTGCGGCCAGAGGCTCGCTCAGTTCGCCCCAGCCATGAGCGAGGAAGCGCAGGGGACGGGCGGCGGTAATGCCTGCGTCCTTCTGCCGCAGGGAGCCCGCCGCAGCATTGCGCGGATTGGCGAAAATCTTGCCGCCAGCTGCCTCTTGCCGCTCGTTTAGCGCGGCAAAGTCGGCCTTGGACATGTACACCTCGCCGCGCACTTCCAGTACGGCCGGAGCGCCGCTCAGCTGTTGGGGGATGTCGGCTATGGTGCGCACGTTGGGCGTCACGTCTTCGCCGACCGCCCCGTCGCCGCGAGTGGCAGCCAGGACGAGTTTTCCGTTTTCGTATCGAAGCGAACACGACAGGCCGTCGATCTTCGGCTCGGCCGTCAACGCCACCGCTTCGTCGGCGGGCAGGCTCAGAAAACGGCGCACCCGCGCCACGAACTCACGCACCTCCTCATCGGAAAACGCGTTGTCCAGGCTGAGCATCGGCCGCGCATGCGTGATCTTGGCCAAAGCGCCGGTGGGGGCCGCGCCCAACCTTTTCGACGGGGAGTCCGCGCGGACAAGATGCGGGAAGCGTTCCTCCAGCGCGCGATTCTCACGAACGAGCGCGTCATAATCGGCGTCGGAAATCTCCGGCGCGTCCTGGTCGTGATAGAGCATGTCGTGCCGCGCGATCTCCTTCGCCAATCGCATCAAGCGATTGGCGGCCTCAGCCTCGCCTGGCGCGCGCGCCTCAGGCATCCGCGGCGAACAATTCCTCAAGCAAGTTGATGAAGCTGGTCCAGGACCGCTCAGCGGCCAGCTGGTTATAGGCTACGCCGTCGATCTGCAGCTTGCTGGCGTGCGGATTGGTGAAGCCGTGACCGACGTGGCCGTAGGCATGGATCTGCCAGTCGGCACCGCCCCCGGTCAGTTCCTTGCCCAGCGCGACGACCGCGTCCGGCGGGACCATCGGATCGTCCCAGCCGTGGAAGGCGACGACCTTGGCGCGGATCTTCTCGCTCGGCAGCCCCGGCGGATCGAAGAGACCGTGGAAGCTGACGGCAGCAACGATGTCCGCGCCACTTCGCGCGAGGTCGAGCGCGCACAGGCCGCCGAAGCAGTATCCTGCAACGACGATCTGGCCGTCCTGCACTTCGCCGAGACCGCGAGCCAGCTCGAGCACATGCTCCATCCGGCGGCGCAGCGCGGTGCGATCCGACTTCAGCCGCCCCATCTCTCCGAACATGGTGTCACGGGGAGCACCATGAAACTCCTTGCCGAACAGGTCGGCGACCAGAGCATTGTAACCTAGTTCGACCAGCTGCCGGCCGAATCCGATTTCGAGGTCCGACACGCCCATCACCGTGGGGATCAGGACGACCGTCGGCCGCGCCTGTCCGTCGCGGCGGCCGACGAAGACGCTCTCCAGCTCTTCGCCCTCAAAATTGTGCGGGACCGGGCGCTCTCTGCTCATTCCATTTCCCTTGCCAATTCGGCCAGCTTGGCCACGGTGTTCATGTTCCGCGCGGTGCCGAGAGCCTTGCCGCCGAGCTTCAGCTTCGACCGGCCCTGACCGCTGGGAAAATGGACATAGATTTCGCGTTTGCCGAGCGCCAGTCGTTCGTCGTCGACATTCCGCACGGAATCGATCGCTTCGTCGGATTGAGGTTCGTCGTAGAAGATAGCGACGACCCGATTGCCGGGCTCGTCGGCGAACGGATTGGCATCTGCGACCGCCTTCATCTCCGCTGCCGTCCGGATCATCACCTCCAGCGGCTTACCGAAATGCGACTTGAGCGCCGCTTGCAGCTGATCTTTCACTTCGGCCTCGGCGGCGCTGCTGACGAACAGCAGGTTGCCGCTGGCGATATAAGTCCGCACACATTCGTAGCCGAGCTTGTCCGCGAAGGCCTTGAGGTCTGTCATCTTGAGCTGGCGGCCGCCGACGTTCACCCCGCGCAGCAGCGCGACATAGGCGGTCATGCAGCGTCGAGCAGGCGCGCGGCCTGGGCGCGGGCTTCCTCCGTGACCGAGGCACCCGACAGCATCCGGGCGATTTCCTCGCGGCGCTCGTCCTCGCTCAACTTGCGAACCGTAGTACGCGTGCCGTCCGGTCCGCTGGCCTTTTCGATCCTAAAGTGATGCGCGGCCCGGGCCGCAACCTGCGGGGAGTGGGTGACGACCAGCACCTGGCTGCGTTCCGACAGCCGCGCCAACCGGTCGCCAATGGCGCTGGCAACCGCGCCGCCGACCCCGCGATCGATCTCGTCGAAGATCATCGTCGCTGCGCCGCCGGCTTCAGCCAGCGCGACCTTCAGCGCCAGGATGAAGCGCGACAACTCGCCGCCCGATGCGATGCGCGTGAGAGCGCCGAAGGGCGCGCCCGGATTGGTCGACACCTCAAACTCTACGCGATCTGTACCCGACGGTCCCGCTTCCGCAGGCGTTACTGCCGTGCGGAACCGCGCCGCCTCCAGCTTCAGAGGCTGCAGTTCGGCCATCACGGCAGCATCCAGACGCGCGGCGGCCTCGATCCGTTGCTGGCTCAGCGCCAACGCCGCTTCGCCGAACGCACGGCGGGCTTCGGCCAGCTGCACATCCAGTTCGTCAATCCTCGCTCCGCCAGCCTCAATGGCTAACAACTGCTCGCGCATCTGCGCCCCGAGAACCGCGAGCTGGTCCGGCTCCACGCGATGCTTTCGCGCCAGCCCGCGGATGTCGAACAACCGCGCCTCCACCTGATCCAGCCGGGCAGGATCGAACGCCATTGCTTCGGCTGCACGCGCAATTCGGTCATCGGCCTCGCTGGTTTCGATCACCGCGCGGTCGAGTGCCGCCAGCGCCTCGCCGAGAAGGGGATGATCCGCCGCCCCGCGTTCGATCCGCCGCGCCGCCTGCCGCAATTGCGCCAGCGCGCCGTCGGATCCGCCGAGAAGCTCGTCCAGCCCCGTCAGCGATTCCCCCGCCTTCATGCCGGCCTGCATCGAAGCCCGGTCTTCCGCCAGCCTTGTCTCTTCGCCTTCCTCGGGTCCAAGCGCCTCGATCTCTGCCGAGGCATGCTCCAGCCACTCGCGATCCCGTTCGGCGCTCGCGGCCGCCGCCCGCGCTTCAAGCAGGTCAGCCTCAATGCGCGTGACCTGCGCCCACGCACGCCCGACCACGGTCCCGTCAAGGCTACCGAAAACATCGAGCAGGGCGCGGTGGCCCTTTGGATTGAGCAATCCCCGATCGTCATGCTGACCGTGGATTTCAATCATCGCCGACCCAAGCTCACGCAGCAGTCCAGCTGGCACGCTTGCCCCGCTGACGAAGGCGCGGCTGCCACCATCGCTCTTGACGGTCCGGCGAATAATCACCGGCTCACCCGGCTCAGGATCGATGCCCTGCTCCCGCAGGACCGCGAATGCGGCGTGGTCCGGCGGCAAGTCAATCTCGGCGGATACAGACGCACTGTCCTGTCCTGCGCGAACGAGCCCCGTGTCGGCGCGCGCACCAAGCGCCAGGCCCAGCGCATCGAGCAGGATGGATTTTCCCGCACCCGTCTCACCCGTGAGCACGCCAAGACCCGGCTGAAATTCCAATTCAAGCCGCTCAACGAGCACGATGTTATTGACGGCGAGCTGCCTCAGCATGGCACTCGCCCGGGAGTCACTTGCGCGACGCGGTCCGCCGCTGGGTCTGGCGGTTCTCCTGGCCGAGCAGCTTCAGCGACTGCTTGTACCAACTCGACTCCGGATAGTTACGGCCGAGCACCGCCGCGGCCTTCTGTGCTTCCGCCGGGACGCCGAGCGCGAGATAACATTCGACCAGCCGCTCCAGCGCTTCGGGCGCGTGCGTCGTCGTCTGGTAATTGTCGATCACTGACCGGAAGCGGTAAGTCGCCGCCAGCCATTGGCCGGAGCGCTGGTAGAAGCGGCCGACCTCCATCTCCTTGCCCGCAAGGTGATCCTTGATGAGGTCGAGCTTGAGGCGCGCGTCGTCGGCGTATCGCGTTTCGGGATAACGGCGGATCAGCTCGCCGAAGGCGTCCGACGCTTGCTGCGTCGTCGTCTGGTCGCGCGAAACGTCGTCGATCTGCTGATAATAGCTCATGCCGATCAGATATTGCGCATACGGCGCTTCGGCGTTGCCGGGGTGAATGGTCACGAACCGTTGGGCCGAACTGACCGCATCCGGATACTTGCGCGCCAGATAATAATTGAAGGCACTCATCAGCTGCGCCCGGCGCGCCCAGACGGAATAGGGATGCTGGCGTTCGACTTCGTCGAACAGCTTGGCGGCCATTTCATAATCGCCATTATCCATCGTCCGCTTGGCGGCGGTGTAGAGCGAGCTCACGTCGCGGGCGACATAGGCGGTATCGCGCTTGGTCTTCCCAGTCGCGCAGCCGACGAGCGGCAGGACCGCGGCGGCCGCGAACAGGAGTGCAATCGAACGCGAAGACTTCAGCATGAGGACCTCATTAGCGTGGGCTCCAGGGGAGGCCAAGCGGGGCATGGATGGGCAAAGCTTGGCCTTCGCTGAACGGCAGTTCAGGCGGGCTGCGGCTCGGCATCTTCCTTCTCGTCACCCTTCAGGAAGCTGTCCGGTTGGACCCCAAGCCACACGAGCACCGGCGAGGCGATGTAGATCGACGAGTAGGTACCGATGACGACGCCCAGGAAGATTGCGATCGCCAGGCCGAAGATAACGGTCGGACCGATCAGCATCAGGATCCCAAGCGCGATCAGCACGGTGAAGGAGGTGACGACGGTGCGTGCCAGCGTCTCGTTGAGCGACAGGTTGATGAGCGGCAGGATCGCCATCTTGCGATACTTGCGCAGATTTTCGCGAATACGGTCGTAAATGACGACCGTGTCGTTAAGCGAATAACCGACGATGGTGAGGAACGCGGCGACCACGTTGAGGTCGACCTGCAGCCGGGTGAACGCGAAGAAGCCGAGGGTCATCGCCACGTCGTGCGCGAGCGTCAGCAATGCGCCGACGCCGAACTGCCATTCGAACCGGAACCAGATGTAAACCGCGATTCCGAGCATCGCGAGCGCCACGGCGATTGCGCTGTTTTGTGCCAGTTCCTCGCTGACCTTGCCCGACACCGTATCGACGGAGTCGATGGTTGCACCCGGATATTGGGCGGTCACCATCTGCTTCACCCGCGTCGCGGCGACGTTTGCAGCCGCATCGCCGCCGGCCGCCTTGGGCAGGCGAATCTGAACCGTGCGCGGGCTGCCGAATTCCTGGATCGCCGCCTCGCCGAGTTGCAGACCGTCCACCCGCTCACGCAGCTGCTCGACATCTACCGGCTGCGGGAACGTCACGCGCACCAGCTGGCCACCGACGAAATCGACGCCGAGATTGAGACCACGATAGGCGGTGTAGCCGATCGAGATCACCGTCACGATCAGCGACAGGATCAACGCGAAGTTGCGCCACCGCATGAAGTCCAGATTCGTATGGTCGGGGACCATCTTGAGCAGTTTCATGACGGAGCCCTTAGATGTTCAATGTGCGCGGACGGGCACGACGGAGCCACAGCGCGACCAGCATGCGGGTGAAATAGACGGCAGTGAAGACCGACGTGACGACGCCGATCAGCAGCACGATCGCGAAGCCGCGCACCGGGCCGGAACCGAAATAGGCCATGATCGAGGCCGAGATGACGTGGGTGACGTTGGCGTCGAAGATGGCCCGCATCGCTTCACGATAGCCGGTCTCCACTGCGTCGAGCAGTCGCCGGCCGCGGCGGATTTCTTCGCGAATACGCTCGTTGATCAGCACGTTCGCGTCGACCGCCGCGCCGATCGTCAGGATGAAGCCCGCAATGCCCGGCAAGGTCAGCGCCGCGCCGAAGAAGGCCAGCCCTGCCAAGATGAGGATCGCGTTCACGACCAGCGCAATATTCGCGTAGACGCCGAAGCGGCCGTAGGTCACCAGCATGAAGATGATGACGCCTAGCGTCCCGATCAGGCTGGCGATCACGCCCTTGTGAATCGAATCCTTCCCGAGGTCGGGACCGATGCTTCGCTCTTCGATTACGTTCAGCTTCACCGGCAATTTGCCCGATGCAAGGCTGACGGCGAGATCGTTGGCGGACTGAACCGTAAAGCTGCCACTGATCGACGCTCGACCGCCCAGGATCGGCTCGTTGATGTTCGGGGCCGACAACACCTTGTCATCGAGGATAATGGCGAACGGCTTGCCGACATTCTCCTGCGTGGCACGGGCAAAACGCCGCGCGCCGGCGCTGTTGAACGTGATCGAGATGTCCGGGCGACCATCCTGGTCGTAGCTTTGCTTGGCGTCGGTCAGCTGTTCGCCGGAGACCATGACGCGGCGTTTCACGGCCATGAACCCGCTGCCGTCGGCCATCGGCAGCACCTGACTGCCCGGGGGCGCGCGGCCCGCCTGAACGTCGGCGGGATTGGCCGAAAGATCGACCAGCTTAAATTCAAGCCGCGCCGTCTGGCCGATCAGCTGCTTGAGCTGGTCGGGATTCTCGACGCCCGGCACCTCGACGAGGACGCGGTTCGAGCCCTCCGTGACCACCGTGATTTCCTTGGTTCCGCCGGGATCGATACGGCGGCGGACAACATCGCGCGCCACGCTCATCGCGTCCTTGAGCGCCTGCGTTGTGCCGGATGCCGTCGGAGTCAGCACCACGCGCGTCGAATCGACCACCGACACGTCCCAATCCCGGTTCCCAGTAAGCGCGACCGGCCGCGTCAGCGTGCGCATGCGCTCGACGGCGGCGTCGACCTGCGTGGGGTTGCGGACCATGAACGACAGACGGCCACCTGCCGTGGAAATGTCGCCGATATCGATGCGCGGATCGCGGCGCAGCTCGGTGGACACCGAATCTTCCATCGACTGCAGACGCTGCTTTTGCGCATCGGCCGCATCGGCCTCAAGCAACAGGTGACTGCCGCCCGCGAGATCCAGACCCAGACTGATCTTGTGCTGGGGAAGCCACTTCGGCCACATGTTCGCATAGGGCGTCCCCGCGAGGAGGCTGGGGATCGACAGCAGAACGCCGAGTGCGATCACCGCCGCGATCGACCACACCTTCCACTTCGGGAAATCGAGCATCAGTCGTTGGCCGGCTTGGTGTTCGGGCGGACGACCGTGCTGATCGTCGACTTGATCACGCGAACCTTTACACCCTGCGCGATTTCGACCTCCGCTTCGTCATCGGTGACCTTGGTGACGCGACCGCGGATACCGCCGCCGGTGATGATATCGTCGCCCTTCTTGATAGCGCTGATCGCCGCCTGATGCTCTTTCACGCGCCGTTGCTGCGGACGGATCATCAAAATGTAAAAGATCCCGAAGATGACGATCAGCGGAAAGAACTGCAGAAAGGCCGCGGTGGCGCCCGATGGGCCCGCAGGTGCCGCCTGCATCAACATCAACAAGGGTGCGTTCGACATTCGGGCCTGCTGACTTTCTGTTGGGAAACCTGGTCGGGGCGACTGGATTCGAACCAGCGACCTCCACACCCCCAGTGTGATGCGCTACCAGGCTGCGCTACGCCCCGACCTGGCCGGGCGCATCTAGGCAGGGCTACCCGACAAGGCAAGGCGGGAGGGGAACGGAGTGCCGCGCCGACGCAGAAAAACAGCATTGCGTAAGTGGTTCAAACGTACGCTTGGCGCGCTTCTGCTGCCGCCGCTGCTCTATCTGGCCGCTGCGCTTCTTGGGTCGTTGTTGCCCGTCAACCGCGATTGGACCGAGCCTGCTGGCGGAACGACCGTATACCTGGCCGACAACGGCATTCATGCCGACCTGATCCTCCCGGTATCCGCGCAGGGGCTCGACTGGCGACCGTTGTTTCATCAAGATGCTTTTGCCTCGCCGATCGCCGGAGCCAAGTGGATCGCGTTCGGTTTGGGCGAAGAGCGCGTCTATCTGGATACGCCAACTTGGTGGGACATTACGCCCCGCACCATTTGGTCAGCGCTCGCGGGTGGAGCGCGCGTGATGCACGTCGAATATGTGACCGACCCGTCCTACGCGGTGCGTGAGATCCGGCTGCGGCCGTCCGAATACCGCCGGTTGTGGTCGGCAATCCGCAGCGATCTCGTGGTCGACCCTAGCGGTCGTCCGATCCCGCTCGACCACCCTGGCTACGGTCGAACAGACGCCTTTTACCGCGCCAGCGGTAAGGCGAGCGCGGTACGAACTTGCAACAATGTCGTAGCCGGATGGCTGAGGCTCGCCGGTGTGGAAACGAGCCTCTGGCCACCCTTCGTCGGCGGGCTGGTCTGGCGTTACCGCCGAACCGAGCCCGCCTCGAACGTTACTTCTTCTTCGCGGCGGCCTTAGGTGCCGCCGCAGCCTCAAGTTCGGCCTTGGTCATGCTCATGACCAGCCCCTTGTCGTTCTTACCGAAGCTGGCGGTCGGAATTTCAGCGCGCGCCTTGCCGGTGCTTACTACCGCGCCCTTGGCACTCACGCTCTCGACCTTGCCGACGACACCGCCCTTCTGATCGAACACCGGCACGCCGGCCTTGAAGTCGGCTTCAGTCGCCGCCGTCACCGCTGCACCCTTGGCGTCGGTCGCGGGCTCCGTCGTCGTGGTCGTCGTCGTCGCCGCCGGCGCGCCCGTTGTTGGGTCGGTGCCCACCGTCGTGGTCGACGTCGTGCTCGTGGTAGTCGGGGAAGTTGCCGTCGCTGGCTGCTCCGAGGTCGTCTGCGTCGTATCAGTCGTCTTTTGAACGGCGGTCATCGTGCCCGTGGCGTCGGTCACCGGCTGAGCCGTCGTCGTACTTTGCGTGGTGGTTGTCTTGGCCTTCGCCGGAGTCTGGGGAGCAACCGTCGGCGCAGCCTGGGCAAGCGCCACCGTCGATCCGCTCAGCGCCAGCGCCGTGAGCAATGATTTAGTGCCTAAGTTCATGAAATATCTCCGATTTTACAAAAAACTCGGAGGCACAACGAAGAAGTCGGTAGCTGGACGCAAACGCCTCGGCGAGTCGTTCAAAGTGTCGGATGGATGACGGAAATCTAAAGTACGTAGCGGCTCAGATCCGCGTTTTTCGCAATGCCCGACAACTGTTGATCGACAAATGCGGCATCGACGACAAGCGTTTCGCCGCGCCGGTCTTCCGCACTGAAGCTGATATCCTCGAGCAGCTTCTCCATCACGGTCTGCAAACGCCGTGCGCCGATGTTCTCGACGGCCTCATTAACCTCCGCCGCAACACGCGCGAGCGCAGCAATGCCGTCCTCGGCGAAGGTCACGGTAACGTCCTCGGTGCTCAGCAGAGCCTGATATTGCTCGGTCAAGCTGGCTCGTGTGGCAGACAAGATGCGGACGAAATCCTCTTGGGTGAGCGCCTTCAGCTCGACGCGAATCGGCAAGCGGCCCTGCAATTCGGGCAGCAGATCGGCAGGCTTGGCGATGTGAAACGCGCCCGAGGCGATGAAGAGAATATGGTCGGTCTTAAGCGGCCCGTACTTGGTCGCCACCGTTGTGCCCTCGATCAACGGCAGCAGGTCGCGTTGCACGCCCTCGCGACTCACCGAGCCGCCCCGCACGTCGCTGACGGCGATTTTGTCGATCTCGTCGAGGAAGACGATTCCGTTGGCCTCGGCGTCCGCTAGCGCGACGCGGTTGATGTCGTCGGGGTCGAGGCGCTTGTCCGCCTCTTCGTCGGTAAGGCGGCTGAACGCTTCCGGGACCTTGAGCTTGCGTCGCTTGCGCGGCTGCTGGCCGCCCAGCTTGCCCATCATCGACTTCAGGTCGAACACCTGCGCGCCCATGCCCGGTATCTCGAACGGCATCGCCGGCGCCTCGTCGACATCGATCTCAACTTCGGCCTGATCCAGGCTGCCGTCGGCGAAGCGCTGGCGGAAGCTGGCCCGCGTCGCCTCGCTCGATCCCTTGCCGGTGAGCGCATCGAGCAGACGCTCCATCGCCGCTTCCTCGGCGCCCTTGCGAACCCGAGCGCGGCGGCGCTCCCGCTCCAGCCGAACCGCTTCCTCGACGAGGTCGCGAGCGATCTGCTCGACGTCGCGGCCGACGTAGCCGACCTCGGTGAACTTGGTCGCTTCGACCTTCACGAACGGCGCGTCTGCGAGCTTCGCCAGCCGCCGGCTGATCTCCGTCTTGCCGCAGCCCGTGGGGCCGATCATCAGGATGTTCTTGGGCGTCACTTCATCGCGCAGTTCGGCCGAGAGCTGCTGCCGGCGCCAGCGGTTGCGCAGCGCGACAGCGACGGCGCGCTTCGCATCGTCCTGCCCGACGATATGCTCGTCGAGCGCAGCAACGATCGCCTTGGGTGTCAGCTTGTCCTTCAACATTTGGGCTTTCTCCCCGCCGTCTTGGGGAATGGTCGCTTGATAGTTCATCTCAAGCGATATGTCGGGACCACCCTAAATCTCTTCAAGCAGTGCGGCTGAAAGAACTGAATTGGCCGGATGCGCCAATCGACCATTCGACACGCGCTAAAAAGCAACGTCACTCACTGGCGTCGGTCGGTGGGGCGATCCGGTACCATACCTGCGACCGGCACAGGATCTTGCCAACGGCGCAACCCCGGATGCGCAGACGGTTTTCGTCAAGCAGTCGAAGCTCCGCCGTCGACCGCCGATTGAGGTCGGGGACGAACAATGTCCCGCGCCACCCGCCAGACCGTTGCGCTGCCACGCCGGTCAGCAGCCGAGTTCCGATCAGATTTTCCGTGCCGCCACGCCTGGCGTCCGCTCGAGCCTCGTCCGTTGCGGTCACGACCGTTCCGCAAAACATCCCATTATCGCAATCCGCGATGCGGACGACGACGCTTTGCCCTGCGTTGGTCCAATAGCCGTCGAGAGAGCCCGCGAACGCGAGCGCTCCAAGGAGCAGAGCAAGGTTCAGTGGTGCTGCTCTGCCTGCTTGCCCCAATCATCCTTCAGGACATCCGCTTCCACGGGCGTGCCATGATCGTCGAGGAGCAGCTGTTCGCGGTGGCCCTTGCCCTGCGTGAAATCGAGCACTGAAACGAACCTGCAGCGCGCGCGCATGAAGACGGCCTCGCTTTCTTCGGGAATCGAGAATCCTGCCAGGTTCGAATGGCGCTGCATCAGCTGCCGCCAAGCCTCCTGGCGCTCCGCCGCGTCGGTGATCTCTTCGGCATGCGCGCCCGCATAGACGGCCTGCAACTGTTCGAGCTCACGCGGCTCCGCGCCGACCGCGATCGAAACGCGATCGTCCTTGGCGATGTTCGCGAACTTCTGACCCGACCGGTAGATCATGAACAGCAATTCGAAGCCTCGATTGGCATATCCGACGATGGTGGTGTGCGGCCATCCATCCGGCCTGACCGTGGAGATTGCCATGATGCGGTTGGCATTCAGGATCCTGATCGCCGGATGTTCCACAAACAACTCCTCGCTCGGTATCCGACCCTTAACACGACTCATGTGAGCGACGAAGGTGGCTTGTGAGTCCGCTTCGGGTGATGCTGGCGGTCGGCCCAACCGCGCGCTAGTGACCGCGCCGTGACTGATAAACGACAGGATTGGGAAGCGCTCGCCGCCAGGGAATCGCGCGGCAAGGATTTGTCGCGGGAGACCGTGGAAGGCATTCGACTGCAGACCGTCTATGGCCCGGGCGAGGGCCAGGACAGCGGCTTTCCCGGCGTCGCACCATTCACGCGCGGACCCTATGCAACGATGTACGCCGGCCGGCCGTGGACCATCCGCCAATACGCCGGTTTCTCGACTGCCGAAGAGTCCAACGCCTTCTATCGCCGCAACCTCGCCGCGGGGCAGAAGGGCCTGAGCGTCGCCTTCGACCTCGCCACCCACCGCGGCTATGACAGCGACAATCCGCGCGTCGCGGGCGACGTCGGTATGGCGGGTGTCGCCATCGATACAGTCGAGGATATGAAACTGCTGTTCGACGGCATCCCGCTCGGCGAGATGTCGGTCAGCATGACGATGAACGGCGCGGTGCTGCCGGTGATGGCCTTCTTCATCGTCGCCGGCGAGGAACAGGGCGTCGAGCACGCCAAGCTGACCGGAACCATTCAGAACGACATCCTGAAAGAGTTCGCGGTCCGCAACACCTACATCTACCCGCCCGAGCCGAGCATGCGGATCGTCAGCGACATCATCGCGTACACCAATCGCGAGATGCCGAAGTTCAACAGCATCTCGATCAGCGGCTATCACATGCACGAGGCCGGGGCGACGGCGGTGCAGGAGCTTGCGTATACCCTCGCCGACGGCATGGAATATGTCCGCGCCGCGCAGGCCCAGGGCCTGGCCATCGACGATTTCGCCGGCCGCCTCAGCTTCTTCTGGGGCATCGGGATGAACCTGTTCATGGAGGTGGCCAAGCTCCGCGCGGGGCGCACTTTGTGGCACCGGATCATGACTGACCTCGGCGCGCAGAAGGACGAGTCCAAGCGGCTGCGGACGCATTGTCAGACGAGCGGCGTCAGCCTGACCGAGCAGGATCCGTACAACAACATCATCCGCACCACGATCGAGGCGCTGGCGGCCGTTCTTGGGGGCACGCAGTCGCTGCACACCAACAGCTTCGACGAAGCCATCGCGCTGCCGACCGATTTCAGCGCCCGCATTGCCCGCAACACGCAGCTGATCCTGGCCGAGGAAAGCGGCGTCACCGCAGTCGCGGATCCGCTCGGCGGCAGCTATTATGTCGAGGCGCTCACCCGCGAGCTGGAAGAAAAAGCCTGGGCGCTGATCGAGGAGGTCGAGGCGCACGGCGGCATGACCAAGGCTGTCGCAGATGGTCTGCCCAAGCATCGCATCGAGGAAGCTGCAGCCGCTCGCGCCGCCAAGGTCGATACAGGTGAGACGACAATCGTCGGCGTCAACCGCTACCGGCTCGCCGAGGAGCCGCCGGTCGAGATCCTCGAAGTCGACAACGCCAAGGTCCGCGCGTCGCAGATCGCCAAGATCGAAAAGGTCCGCGCCGGCCGTGATGAAGCCAGGGTTCGCGCGGCGCTGGACGCGCTTGAGCAGGGCGCTCGCGGGAACGAGAACCTGCTCCGCCTGAGCGTCGAGGCCGCTCGCGTTCGCTGCACACTCGGCGAAATTTCCGACGCGCTCGAACGCGCCTTCGGCCGCTACGGCACCAAGCCAGAACCGGTGCGCGGAATCTATGGCACTGCGCGGCAGGACGGACGCTGGAAAGCTGCCGAGGAAGGCACCCGCTCGGTTGCCGACCGACTCGGCCGCAAGCCGCGCATCATGGTCGCCAAGATGGGCCAGGACGGCCACGACCGTGGCGCCAACCTGGTGTCGTCGGCGTTCACCGATCTGGGCTTCGAAGTCGTTCCCGGCCCGCTGTTTCAGACGCCGCGCGAAACCGCGCAAATGGCGATCGACAATGACGTTGACGTGGTTGGCGCCAGCTCGCTCGCCGCAGGGCACCGGACGCTAATCCCGGAAATGATCGAAGCGCTGAAGGACATGGGCCGCGCCGACATCAAGGTCGTCGCCGGCGGCGTCATCCCGCCGCAGGATTACGCCGCACTCCGCGCCGCGGGCGTGCAGGCGATCTTCGGTCCAGGGACAAACCTGGCCGACGCCGCCGACGAGGTCCTGCGCCTGCTCGGCCACAACCGGCCCCCGCTAGACGAGGCGGCGGAATGAGCGAACCTAGGCGAGTAAATGCGTTCGCTTTCTCCGCATTTTGGATTCTGGCAGTGGTCATGGTCGACGGCTTTTTGACGATGGGCGACTGCGGTGTTCCCG
The DNA here is from genome assembly GCF_030866745.1 of Sphingomonas flavescens. Taxonomy (NCBI): domain Bacteria; kingdom Pseudomonadati; phylum Pseudomonadota; class Alphaproteobacteria; order Sphingomonadales; family Sphingomonadaceae; genus Sphingomonas; species Sphingomonas flavescens. Next base: position 1,555,148 of record NZ_CP133016.1, read on the forward strand.
TCGAAGCCTGCCAAGCCGCAAAACGCTCGACGTCTCTCCCCATATTTATCATTGGACTGCTAGTACTGCTTGCCGGGAATTGGTTCCTGCTTCGTCGTCGAAAGAACTAATGTTCAAGAAAATCCTGATCGCCAATCGCGGCGAAATTGCCTGCCGAGTGATCCGCACAGCGAAGCGCATGGGCATCAAGACGGTCGCCGTCTATTCGGACGCTGACGCTCGCGCGCCGCACGTAAAGATGGCCGACGAAGCCGTGCGGCTCGGGCCGCCGCCCGCGTCGGAATCGTACCTGAAGGCCGATCTCATCATCGACGCCTGCAAGGCGACCGGCGCCGAAGCCGTGCACCCCGGCTACGGCTTCCTGTCGGAACGCACCAGCTTCGCCGACGCGCTGAAGGCCGCCGGCATCGCGTTCATCGGCCCGCCGCCGAACGCCATCGCGGCGATGGGCGACAAGATCGAATCCAAGAAGCTGGCCAAGGAAGCGGGCGTCAACGTGGTCCCCGGATTCCTCGGCGACATCGCGACCACCGACGACGCGGTGAAGATCGCCGGCGACATCGGCTATCCGGTGATGATGAAGGCCTCCGCGGGCGGCGGCGGCAAGGGCATGCGGCTCGCGTGGAACGAGACCGACGTCCGCGAGGGGTTCGAGAGCGTCAAACGCGAGGGCCTCAACAGCTTCGGCGACGACCGCGTATTCATCGAGAAGTTCATCGAAGCGCCGCGCCATATCGAAATCCAGGTGCTCGGCGATCAACACGGCAACATCGTCTATTTGAACGAGCGCGAATGCTCGATCCAGCGCCGCCACCAGAAGGTGGTCGAGGAAGCGCCCTCCCCGTTCGTCTCCCCCGAAATGCGCAAGGCGATGGGCGAGCAGGCCGTCGCGTTGGCTAGAGCGGTCGGCTATTACAGCGCGGGCACGGTCGAGCTGATCGTCTCGGGCGCCGATCCCACCGGCAAGAGCTTCTACTTCCTCGAGATGAACACCCGGCTGCAGGTCGAGCATCCGGTGACCGAGGAGATCACCGGCCTTGACCTCGTCGAGCAGATGATCCGGGTCGCCGCCGGCGAGAAGCTCGCCTTCACCCAGGCCGACGTCGGCATCAACGGCTGGTCCGTCGAAACGCGCGTCTATGCCGAGGATCCGTACCGCAGCTTCCTGCCCAGCACCGGCCGCCTTGTCCGCTACTGGCCGTCCAAGCCGATCTGCGAAGACGATCTCATCGTCCGCGTCGACGACGGTGTCGCTGACGGTGGCGAGGTCAGCATGTTCTACGACCCGATGATCGCCAAGCTGGTGACCTGGGCGCCGACCCGCATCGAGGCGATCGACGCGCAGGTCGCGGCGCTCGACCAGTTCGTCATCGACGGCATCAGCGACAACGTCGATTTCCTCTCCGCGCTGATGCAGCACCCGCGCTACCGCGACGGCAACATCACCACCGGCTTCATTGCCGAGGAATATCCCGAAGGTTTCGAAGGCGCGCCGGCGGACGAACAGCTGGTCGCGGACCTGACCGCAATCGCCGGCATGGTCTCGGTTATCACCGACGAACGCGCCGTCGAGATTAGCGACCAGTTGGGCGATCGCCTGCAGTTGCCGAGCGAACGCATCGTCCGCATTGGCGGTGAAGAGCACAAAGTCCGCATCAAGCCGTACGAGGGCGGGACGCTCGCGGTCACTGATGACGGCGACCTGATCGACATCGTCGGGCGCTGGCAGCCCGGTCAGCGCCTGCTGGTCGCGACGCTCGACGGCCGCCGCCGCATCGTCCAGGTCCGCCGCACCGGCCGTAATTGGGAACTCCAGACGCGCGGCCGCACGCACAAAGTGCAGGTTCTCCCGCTTCACGTCGCCGACTTGTCGCGGCACATGATCGAAAAGCCGGCGCCGGACCTCTCGCGCCTGCTTCTCGCACCCATGCCCGGCCTGCTGACCAAGCTCGACGTCGCGGTCGGCGACAAGGTTGAACCCGGTCAGCCGGTCGCTGTGATGGAAGCCATGAAAATGGAAAACATCCTTCGTGCGCCGAAGGCAGCAACGGTAAAATCGACGCCGGCAAAAGCGGGCGATAGCCTTGCCGTAGATCAGGTCATCGTCGAGTTCGAGTGATTCCTGGCCGTCTAATCGGCTCAGGTGCGACCGATCTGGACCCGATAATTCTGACTATTGACTAGTCGGTTGCGTAACCTCGCCACGAGGTTGCATGCCCGCGTGGTCTACTGAGATTGCAAATGAGTTCCTCCGACTAGCGGTCGCCGATGGCAGGCTTCTAGATCAGATGCAGCTCCAGGATCTTACATACATCGCACACGGCTGGTGTCTCGCCGCTACTGACCAGCCTTTGACCGGTGACAGACCCGAGGCGCTAGCTGATGGTCCGGAATATCGGCTGCTCGCCAAAGCACTCAGGGCATGGGGGACTAAACCAGTACGCCATCAGATACCGGTTGCCGACCTATTCCCAATCGCGGTCAGTGCGAAAGCTGCACAATCTGTATCCGCCTTGGAAACGAAAGATCGTGACTGGGTAGCGCGGACATATATGCTCTATGCTATGCTGGACGTAGTCCAACTTTCGCCTCTGATCCGTCAGCAATCGACCGCTTGGGATAGGGTGTTCGCGCAAGGCAAAGGGGCGGGAAAAGAAATTCCGCACGCTTTGATCAAAGCGCAATTCGTCGAGTTATCCGCAAACCACAGCGGTCAAGTCCATGACTAAGCTCGCACCCGACGCATTGGTCGCCGAATCCCTGAAGCGGCGATTGCCCGGCGAAAGCTCTGACGATGCGCATTCGAGACTTTGCATGGAACGGGCACTTCGACGGCACGAACAAGCCGCACGTTGGCGAATAATAGAGCGAAACGACAGGCGATTCGGTTGGTGGCAATGCTTTGCTGCCGCCCTGTTGATGCTCATCGTTATGTTCCCGGCGAGACTTCACCTCGACGCAGCCGAGATTACTGGCTTCACCGCGATTTTCACGATTTCGGTCGGTTCATGCGTCAGAAACATCAAGGCCGCCCTGGCTAAATAATAGTCGCGAACTAGCGGATCGGGCCGTTACCGCACCACACGCGTGACGTGCCCCATCTTTCGGCCAGGCCGCGCTTCGCCTTTGCCGTAGAGGTGGACATGCGCGCCGCGTTCGGCGAGTAGCTCCGGCCACCGGTCGACTTCGTCGCCAATCAGATTGTCCATCGTCGCGCTGCCGCGGATCAGGCCGGTGAGGCCCGGCGGTAGATCGCAAATTGCGCGAATGTGCTGTTCGAACTGGGAAGTTACCGCCCCCTCGATCGTCCAATGGCCGCTGTTGTGCACGCGCGGCGCAATTTCGTTGACCATTGGGCCGCCGGCCGCCGCGAAGAACTCGACCGTGAGGACGCCAACGTGATCAAGGGCGTTAGCGATAGCGATCGCCGTTTCGCGGGCGCGAGGGACTTGCAGTGCCACCTGCTGGCTGCAGGGCACGGTTGACCGGCGAAGGATCCCGTCACGATGCGCATTTTCGGGCGATTCCCACAGCGCATTGCGGCCGTCCGCCCAACGCGCGAGGATCACTGAGAACTCGGCGCTGAAGGCCACGCCAGCCTCGGCCACTGCGGGTTGCTGGCCAATCGCGTCCCAGGCAGCGGCCGCCTCGTCCTCGCCGCGTATCCATGCCTGACCTTTACCGTCGTAGCCGAAGCGGCGGGTCTTCAGGACCAAGGGAACGCGAAGCTCGGCCACGGCGGATTCAACGTCGGCGAGGGTTTCGACCGCGCGCCATGGCGACACCCGAGCCCGGCATTGCTCAAGAAATTCCTTCTCGGCCGCACGATCCTGAGCGACTGCCAGCGAGCGCGTACCCGGGCGGAGCTTGTCCCCCAGGGCACTGAGAGCGCCAGCGGGGAGATTCTCGAACTCATAGGTCGCCACGTCGACGGCATCGGCGAAACGACACATGGCATCAGCGTCGTCGTAGGCGGCATGGGTCGCCTCAGCAGCGACATCTGCAGCAGGCGGATTTTCCTGCGGATCGTAGATGTGGCAGCGATAGCCGAGCTGGGCCGCAGCGATCGCCAGCATGCGGCCGAGCTGGCCGCCGCCGATGATCCCGATTGTCGAGCCTGGCGCGATCATTCCGGAGATTCGGCCACCGATCCGGTCTGCGCTTCCCGCCAGTCGGCGAGTCGGCCAGCAAGGCTGTCGTCGTTGGTGGCGAGCATCGCTGCAGCCAGAAGGGCTGCATTGACCGCGCCCGCACGGCCAATCGCCAAAGTGCCCACCGGGACGCCGGCGGGCATTTGCACGATCGACAGGAGACTATCCATGCCTTTGAGCGCCTGGCTTTCGATCGGAACGCCGAGGACCGGGAGCGCGGTCATCGACGCCGTCATGCCTGGCAGGTGGGCGGCACCGCCCGCGCCGGCGATGATCAGCTTCAGGCCGCGTCCCTGTGCGCCCTGCGCATAATCGTAGAGCCGCTGCGGCGTGCGATGTGCGGAGACAATTCGCGTTTCGTGCGGGACACCCAGTTGGCCGAGCGTGTCGGCGGCATGGCGCATCGTCTCCCAATCGGACTTGCTGCCCATGATGATGCCGATCACCGGCTGCGTCATCGTCCTGCCATCTGTTGCGTGAAGAGAAGGCCGTCCCTCTTAGGGACGCGATTCCGGCGTTGCAATCGGACCTTTCGCGGGGTGGGCAGCGTTTGATTCGCATGCGTAAATGTTCCCACATTTTCAGCGCCCTGGAATCGCGCTATGGGTAGGGAACAGACACTGAAGCGAGTCTCAGGGGCAATGTCTGATCAAATGGCCGACGTCGTCATCGACGTCGATGATCGGGATCGGCTGATCGAGGAGATCAGCCTGTTGAGGGCTAAGGTCGCGCGGCTTCAAGAGCGCGTCGAGCAGCTGGATCAGCTGGCGCACAGGGATTCGCTCATCGACCTGCCGAATCGGCGTGGTTTCATGCGCGAGCTGGAGCGGCTGATCGCGCGGGTCGAACGCTACAGCATCAGCGGGGCCATGCTGTTCGTCGATCTCGACGGGCTGAAGATCATCAACGACACCTTCGGTCATCGCGCCGGCGACGAGGCGCTGATCCAGGTCGCATCCTTGCTGGTGAAAGGCGTGCGCCACAGCGACGTGGTCGCGCGGATCGGCGGTGACGAGTTCGGTATCCTGCTTGAAAGCTCTGACGAGGCGGCAGCTCAGGAGACGGCCCTGCGCCTGATCGAGCAGATTTCGGCGTGCGAGTTCCTGTTCGAGGGCGAGGCCTTACCGCTCAGCGTCGCGGTCGGCGTCGGCATGATCGACGCCTGCGATACGGCGGAGGCAGTCATGGAGCGCGCCGACGAGGCAATGTACGCCCGCAAGCAGGCAGCTTAGGCTTCGTACAGATAAGAACGCCGGATGACCGAGAGATCCTCGGCAAGATCGTAGACGATCGGCTTGCCGGTCGGAATCTCCAGCCCGACGATGTCGTCGTCGCTGATGCCTTCCAGATATTTCATGATGCCGCGCAGGCTGTTGCCGTGCGCGGTGATCAGCACGCGCTTCCCGGCTTTTAGGACCGGCGCAATCTCAGCCTCGTAATAGGGAACGGCACGCGCAATGGTGTCCTTTAGGCTCTCCGTCTGCGGAACGGCGATCCCGGCGTAGCGGCGATCCTGGCTCACATCATACTGACTGAGTGCTTCGAGCGGCGGCGGCGGGATGTCGAACGAACGGCGCCAGATCTTGACCTGCTCGGCGCCGACCTTGTCGGTCATCTCCTGCTTGTTGAACCCGGTGAGCCCGCCATAGTGGCGCTCGTTGAGGCGCCAGTCCTTGGTCACCGGGAGCCACAACCGGTCCATCTCATGCAACACCAGGTGCAGCGTTCGGATGGCGCGGGTGAGGACACTGGTGAAACAGGAGTCGAAGTCGAAGCCCTTTTCGCGCAGCTGCGACCCGGCAAGCCGCGCTTCCTCGACGCCGGTCGGCGACAGATCGACGTCCCACCAGCCGGTGAAGCGATTTTCGAGGTTCCACTGCGACTGGCCGTGCCGCAGCAGGACGAGAGTCGGCATCAGGCGTCGGCCTTTTCGCGCTTCGCTGTGCCGCGCGCGGTCTTGGCCTGCTTCAGCTCAGGCAGAATGGCGTGGAGCGCGTCGAGGCAGGACGATGCGAGATATTTGGAACGCTGCGGCGACCAGCCGTAGACTTCGTCGGGCAGGTCGAAGTTGTCCTTGAACGGCATTTCGAGCGTCATCGACACGCAGCCGTAGCGCTCGGCGAGCTGGGTCGTGGACATCGACATATTCGCCTGGCCTGGCTTCGCGACTTCATAGCCCTGGCTGCGCTGGAAGTCGGGCGACAGCCGCTCCAGCGTCTCGCCGAACAGACCGAAAAGCTTCTGCTGCCCTTCGGTGATTGACGGGATGCCTTCGAACCCGGCGAGGAAATTGGCAGGGATGGCTTCGTCACCGTGGACGTCCATCGCGAAGTCGACCCCAGTCTCGTCCATCGCATTACGAACGTACAGCACTTCCGGGCTCTTCTCCGCGGACGGCGCGTGCCATTCTCGATTAAGGTTCACGCCGACCGCGTTGGTGCGCAGGTGCCCGCGGCGCGATCCGTCCGGATTCATGTTCGGCACGATGTTGAACGTGCACTCCTTGCGCAGAACACGGGCGACTGGATCGTCCTCGTCCGTCAGCCGCTCGAGCGCCCCTTCCATCCACCATTCGGCCATCGACTCGCCCGGGTGCTGGCGGGCGTAAAGCCAGACGCTCAGCGGACCTTCGCCGATCGTCAGGCAATCAAGGTCCTGGCCGTCGAGCGACTTGCCGAGCGAGCGATACTCAACGCCGTCGATTGCGGCAGTTTGCGTGACCAGGTCGTGGTGACGCTCCATCGAATAGGGTGCGAAATAAGCGACCCAGACGACGTCGGTGGGCATGGTGAAGCTCATCGTCAGCACGCCGTCGGCATAGCTGGTGTCGTCGATGCGGAACCACTCTTCACGATCGAAGCTCATCACGCCTTTGTAGTCGGGCCAGCCATTGGGATAGGCCGAGCCGGCGCAATTGGTGATCCGGAGCGTTGCATCGTCGCCAGCCTTGCCGGCGACCCGGAAATAGAACCACTGGTAGAAATCCGACATGTGATCGGCGACGATCTCAAGGTCGAACGTGTCGCCCTGCTGCTTCACGACGCGAATGTTGCCGGCGTCGAACGCGCTGGAAATGGTTAGAGGCATGCGAACCTTCAGATGCGGTGGGATTTGCGCGGGCTGATAGTGCCCGCCAACCGTTTGAGCAAACCCCGACCTCTCCCCGCCCTCACATCTGCAGCTGGCTGCCCAGCTCAACGACGCGGTTGGTCGGCAGCTTGAAGAACTCCATCGCGCTCTCGCTGCTCTTCAGCATCCAGGCGAACAGGCGCTCGCGCCATAATGCCATTCCTCCCCGTTTTGTCGCGATTAGCTTCTGACGGCCGAGGAAGAAACTGGTGCTCATCATGTTGAACGGTGCGCCGCAAGTTCGGATGGCGGCCAGGTCGCGCGGAATGTCGACTTCTTCCATGAAACCGTAGTGAAGCACGACCTGATAAAATCCGTGCCCCGCATCGTGCCATTTGACTCGATCGCTTGGTGTCACCGTCGGCACTTCCTCGACTTGAACATTGAGGATCAAGACCCGCTCGTGAAGCACCTGGTTGTGCTTCAGGTTATGGAGCAGCGCGGCCGGCACGCTGTCTGCCGAAGTCGACAGGAATACCGATGTGCCCTTGACCCGATGGACCGAGGCGCTGGTCGATTTCACGAATATTGCAATCGGCAGGGAGGCTTCTTGCAGGCGATCCCGCATCAGCGACCGCCCCTTTGCCCACGTCGTCAGGAGCGTGAAAATGATCAGGCCGACGATGATGGGGAACCACGCACCTTCAAACAGCTTCATCAGGCCCGAAGAGAGGAAGACCAGGTCCAGCGTGACGAAGACGGTGAACCCAATCAGTCCCTGCCACAGCGGCCGCTTCCAAATTCGGAATATCACGACATATTGCATAAGCGTCGTGATCAGCATCGTTCCGACGACGGCGAGGCCATAAGCCGGAAGCATCGATGCCGAGTGCTGGAAGGTGACCACCAGCAGCGCGACCATGATCGCCAGCGCCCAATTGACGGCCGGAAGATAAATCTGGCCACGCGCTTTCGACGACGTGTGCAGCGTGCGCAGCCGGGGCATGAAGCCTAGCTGGATCGCCTGGTGGGTCACGGAGAATGCGCCGGAGATGACGGCCTGGCTGGCAATAATGGTGGCGAGGGTTGCGATGACCAGCAGCGGGATGGTCAGCGACGGCGGGACCATGTGAAAAAACGGATTATCCACGAATTCCGGATGCTGGATCAGCATCGCCGCCTGTCCCATGTAATTGAGGATCAAGGCAGGGAAGACGACGTAGAGCCATGCCATCGTGATCGGGCGCCGGCCGAAATGGCCCATGTCGGCATACAGGGCCTCCGTGCCGGTGAAGGCGTAAACGATCGCGCCGAGCGAGAGAAACGAGTAGAGCGGGTGGGCGATGAAGAAGCCCCATATATAAACCGGGTTCAGCGCCTGCAGGACTTGGGGATGGCCGATGATGTGGCTGACGCCCATTACCGCGATACTCAGGAAATAGACGAGCATGATCGGCCCGAACATCTTGCCTACGCGGTCGGTGCCGTGACGCTGGATCGCGAATAGGCTGATTAGAATCGCGAGCGCGATCCAGACGATGTAGGGCTGGAACGCGGCGCTGACGACACCGAGCCCCTCGACGGCCGAGATGACCGAGATTGCAGGGGTGAGCATCGCATCCGCGTAGAACAAGGCCGTGGCGAACAATGCGCCGATGAGCAGCCACCGTTGTGGTGCAAGCGCGCCAAGCTGGCGCTGGATCAGCGCATAGAGGGCCAGGCTGCCGCCTTCACCGCGATTGTCGCATCGCATGACGATCAGCACATATTTAATCGTCACGACGGAAATGAACGACCAGAAAATCAGGCTGACAATCCCGTAAAGGTCCGTCACGTCCAGCGCGAGGTGATACCGCCGGTCCAGCGTCGCCTGCACCGCGTAAAGCGGGGACGTGCCAATGTCGCCATAGACCACGCCGATCGCGCCCAGCATCAATTTGGGCAGGCGCTCGCTGGGCGCATGGAAGGAATTGGATCCAGCGGCGGGCAGCGCGGCGGTAGATGCTAGGGTGGCCATGGCTAACAAGTGCGGCCGCACACCATAAAGATTCCATGTGGATTGGGATTTCCGTGCCCTGAAATGCCATAAAGTGGACCGGTTCGGTCTCGACGAAACATCCGTGCGAGCGCACTTAATTGGCAATGATCGCCACGGCACCACCGAACGACCGCCAGGCAGTTTCCGCACTGCAAAGCGCCGAGCATTATGCGGGCGCCCTCGCCATGGTTGCAGCAGCCACGCTGCTCGGCATGGTCGTTGCGCCGCGCTGGGGCACGTCGCCAGTGGACATGCTTTACCTGCCCGCCGTTCTTGCTGCCGCAGTGCTGTGGGGCCTGGGTCCGGCATTGACCGCCGGGATCGCTTCAGCCCTCGCCTACAACTTCTTTTTTACGGAGCCGGTTCACACCTTTCGCATCAACCGGATGACCGATGTTTTCACTGTCGTCATCCTGTTCCTCGTGGCGGTGGTGACCAGTCGCCTTGCGGCCGGCGTGCGCAGCCACGCCCGGCTGGCAGCAGCACATGCGGAACGCAACGCCACCATCGCCGGCTTTGCCGGACGGTTGCTTTCCTGTCGCGGCGAAAGCGAGATCGCGGCCACGGCCTGTGCCGAGGTGCGCCGGCTGTTTCATTGTAACACCATGCTCATGGCCGGACTGCCCGAGCCGGCGGTGATCGCCGCGGATCCCGCCGGCAATGAGCCAACGCCCAGCGATATCGCCGCCGCCGCTCTCGCCATCGAGGAGGGCCAGCCAGCGGGTCGCGGCTCGACCCGGCTGCAGCCGGCCGAATGGCTGTTCCATCCGGTGCGGTCCGGCAGCGGTATGGTGGCCGCGTTCGGCATCGCCCGCGACGACGGAATGCCGCCTATCGCGGAAGAACAATTGCCATTGCTGACCAGCTTGCTGGACCAGATGGCGCTCGCTTTGGAACGAGCGCGGCTAGAGGTCGAAGCGAGAGGCTTCGCCGCGGTGCGTGAACGCGATCGGGTGCGCGCGTCCCTGCTCTCGTCGATCGCGCAGGATATTACGCCGCGCCTCAACACAATCGGCGAAGCTGCCCGGCAATTGCGCCGCGCGGGTGAGGGTGACAAGCAACTGATCTCCGAGATCGCCACGGAGACGGGACGGCTTGACCGTTACCTCACAAACCTGATGGACATGGGGCCTGAACCGAACGAGCGCCCGATCGAAGCGGGCGACGTGACCATCGACCTGTTGCAGCGAACCGTCGTCAAGGCAGGCGAGCCGGTACATCTTACGCCGAAGGAATTCGCGGTACTCGGCGAACTGGCCAAGCATCGCGGACGCGTACTGACGCACCAGCATTTGCTGCGCGCGGTCTGGGGTCCGGCGCAGGAACGGCAGATTGAATATCTGCGCGTCGCGATCCGCTCGCTCCGGCAGAAGCTGGAGCGCGAGCCATCCCAGCCGACGCTGATCGTCAACGAGCCGGCGGTCGGTTACCGGCTCAGCGACTAGAACGAGGCTGGCGGGAACCCCGTGTGTTCGCTAGCGGCTCGAGGCATGAGCAAACCTGCAGTCCTCGTCACCGGCGGTGCCGGATACATCGGCAGTCACGCCGTTCTCGCCTTGAAAGATGCCGGCTGGCGCGTGGCGGTCATCGACGACCTGTCCAATGGAGACCGCTCGGTCGTGCCGGAGGGTGTCAAATTCTTTCATGGATCGATTGCCGAGCGCGTGCTGGTCGACAGCATCATCGACGACTTAGGCATCGGCGCCATCATGCATTTCGCGGGCTCGATCGTAGTCCCGGAATCGGTCGAAAAACCGCTCGATTACTATGCGAACAACACGGTTGCCTCGCACGCGCTGATGGAAGCGGCGGTCGAGGGCGGCATCAAGCATATCCTCTTCTCGTCGACTGCAGCGGTTTACGGCGCACCCGAAGTGGTGCCCGTGGTCGAGGACGCGCCCAAGCTGCCGATCAACCCGTACGGCGCGTCGAAGCTGATGACCGAGCGGATGCTTGAAGATGCTTCGGCGGCTTACCCGTTCAATTTCGGTGCTTTGCGCTACTTCAACGTGGCGGGCGCCGATCCGGAAGGACGCAGCGGGCAGAAGGGCAAAGGCTCGACCCACCTCATCAAGGTCGCGGTCGAGGCGGCGGTGGGCAAGCGCGAGCATGTCGCCGTCTACGGTACCGATTATCCGACGCCCGACGGCACCTGCATCCGTGATTACATCCACGTCAGCGACCTGGCTGCGGCGCACGTTGCCGCGCTTGAATGGCTGATCGCCAATCCGGAGCAAAATCTGGCGATGAACTGCGGCTACGGACGCGGCCTTTCCGTGCTTGAGGTGCTGGATGCCGTCGATCGCGCGAATGGAACGCCGGTAGAGCGGCAGATGGAACCCCGCCGGGCGGGCGACCCGCCGCAGTTGATCGCGGGCAACGAGCGGCTCCTACAAACCCTGGATTGGCAGCCAAAATACAATGATATCGATCGCATTGTCGGAGACGCGCTCACTTGGGAGCGCAAGCTCAGCGGCTGATTACGTTTCAAGCTTTCTTTACTGCGACGGCCGTAGCCTCGGTCGATGCTGCGACTGTACGTTACCGTTCTTGCGATCGCCGCCATCTTCGCGGTCATGGTGGGAAAGACGACTGCGCCTACCGCTTCACGTCGCGACGGCGTTATTATGACCGAAGCGGCGGACGCTACCTCTGGCCCGAGCAGCGGCTCCGCCGAGGAAAGTGTGAACCGCCTCGACGGCAGCGTCGAACTTGATCGCCAGCCAGACGGGCATTTCTATGCTGATGTCCGCATCAACGGGAACTTGGTTCGCATGATGGTCGACACGGGTGCTTCGGGCATCGCCTTGGCGCGTGACGATGCGCGGATTGCGGGGCTGGCGCCCTCCATCGGCATGAGCGACGTGGTCGGCGAGGGCGCGGATGGCGCAGTGCGCGGCGAGTATGTCCGGTTGGACCGCGTCGAACTTGGACCGCTCAGCGCCGAGAACATGGACGCGGTGGTGCTCAACGGCGGTCAGCAATCCCTGCTCGGCCAGAGCTTTCTGTCTAAGTTCAAGACCATGACGGTCGAAGGCGATCGCATGGTGTTGCGCTAGGGAGACTCCAATCCGGAGGGAGTGCCTTGACTTGGGCAGGCCCGCTCTCTAGGTGAGCCGCCGGTTCTCGGACCAATCCGAACAACTCGAAATTGAAAGAACGAGGCAGGCGCCCGGCCATGAAGATTCGCAACAGCTTGAAGTCGCTCAAGGCGCGCCACCGGGATTGCCGTGTCATCCGTCGTCGCGGCCGCACCTACGTCATCAACAAGACGAACCGTCGCTTCAAAGCGCGCCAGGGCTAAGCCCGCTCTAAGCATCGGCGCGAAAGCTGCTATCCGGTTCGCATGAGCCGGATGACGAGCAGCGGCATCGCCGCGCTTTTCCACGATTATCGAAGTTTCGCCGGCCCCCGGCTGTGGCTCGCGCTCGGCCTGATGGTTGTTGGAGCGGGCGCGGAAGCATTCGGCCTGCTAATGGTCGTGCCGCTCGCGAGCGTTGCAATCGATCGTGGCGCTGACGGTTCAATGATCCTCGCCTCCTTCGGGTTTCGTAATGGCGGCGGTGCAGGCCAGTGGTTTGCGGCCGCCCTCGCCCTCTTCGTTGCGGCAATGGCACTGCGCGCCATCATATTGTTTGCTCGCGACCTGCTGCTCGCGCGGTTGCAGGCGGAGTATGAGGCCGATCTTCGGCTGAGAGCGGCCGCGACGCTTGCGGCCCGTGGCTGGCCCTTTGCAAGCCGGGTCGGCCAAGAGGGCATGCAGGCACTGCTGCTTACCGACGTTCCGCGGGCCGCCCAAGCTAGCGCCTATCTTCAGACGATCGCCCTGTCAGGCGCGATGCTGCTTGCGCAGTTTGCACTCGCCATATTTCTGTCGCCCATGCTGGCACTGGTTGCATTCGGCTTCATGCTGGCAGGGGGGCTCCTGTCAGCGCGCTTCGCGATCCGGGGCGTGCGTCGCGGGTTCGCGATAAGCGACAGTATGGAAGACAGCGCGGTTTCAGGCTTTCGCCTTCATGCCGGGCTTAAGTCCGCTCTGGCCCAGGGGGCTGTTGGGTCTTTTTTGCGCGAATACCGCACCTCGCTCTTCCGCGCCGCGCATCAATATGGCCAGTTCGCACGCGACTATTCGCTTTCTCGGCAAGCGATTGGGTTTGGCGCGGCCGTGGTGGCGGCTGTGCTCCTGCTCGTGGGGGTGCAAGTTCTCGCCTTGCCGTTCCCCGTGCTGATCGCGAGCCTCGTGCTGTTCGCGCGGATGAACGCCCCGGCGCAACTGCTGCAGCAAAGCATCCTGCAGGCGACGGCCCACGCCCCATCGTTCGCAGCGATCGAGCGCCGCCTTGGCGCACTTGAGCGCGATCCACCGGCGCCGGTTCAAGAGGCAGCCGGCGAGTGGGCCCGCCTCGAACTTGAAGATGTCGGCTATCATCATGCGAGCGGCCGCGGGCTCGCTCCGATTTCATGTTTCCTTGCGCGGGGAGAATGGCTCGCGCTCGTTGGACCGTCTGGCGCTGGCAAGACCACATTCGTCGATCTCGTTGCCGGTCTGCTCGAGCCAAGTTCCGGATCGATAAGCGTCGACGGCAAGCCGCTCCCTGCCGTCCTTACCGAATGGCAGGCAGGTATAGCGTACACCGGGCAGGACGGTGCGCTGTTCAACGACAGCATTCGGGGGAACCTAATGCCACCGCCCGGGTCCGATGACGCAGATTTATGGCGCGCGCTGGAAAATGTCGGTTTGGCCGAGCGTGTCCGAGCCTTTTCTACCGGTCTGAATCAAAGCGTAGGGGATCGGGGCAGTCAGCTGTCAGGCGGCGAGCGCCAGCGTCTCGTCATTGCGCGCGCTTTGCTGCGCAAGCCGAGACTACTCATTCTGGATGAAGCGACCGCCGCGCTGGACGCGGAGAGTGAGTCTGCGATTATCGAGCGCTTGCGCGCGCTCGACCCTCGTCCCGCAGCGCTGGTTGTCGCGCATCGGGAATCGACGCTCGCCCATTGCGATTCACGTCTTGCGATCCAACATCATTTGAGGCTGGACGATCCTGCTTTCGCGAACGAAACGACTTCAGCCCGCATTAACGTCGCTACCGCTAAGGGTAGCGCCAAGGAGTGATCGAAAATGCGATTCGACGGGAAGATGTTGCTAGTGCTTGGGACGGTGGCCTTGGCCGCTGCGACGGGGCTCGCGACTGCGGCGTCGGCGCAGCAGCAGGGTCGGCAAACGCCCCAAAGCTGGAACTACGAGATTCGCGATGGGAAGCGCGTGCCGAAGAACAATCGCCAAACCAACGCGGATGGAAGTTGGCGGGAGGAGACTCGTCAAGGGAATTGCGTGACGATCAAGGAGCGTTCGGCGTCCGGCGAGTATAAGGAAACGCGCCAGTGCAACCCCGGGAATCCCGGGTAAGGCTACAGTTTGTTGAAATCGCCAGCAGGGCGTTTCGTGATCTTGCAAGCTGGCAATCCACCTGCAGCGACGTCCTTGCAATCCCGGACCTGAGCGCTGCCGTCCGGACCAGCAAAGATCGCCCAATCGCGCTCCGCCGAGCGGTCGTACTTGCAGTGCGCGGTCCACATATCGAGGTTTTGATAAGCGGCGACGAAGCCCGCGTCGGTAATGGTCTTGCAGGTATAGCCGGCGCTGTAGATCGCCCGCTTCAGCGCGATCGCCAGATTGATGGCGTCCAGCTTGTGCAGCGCCTGCTGCTCCGGACCAGTTACCTTGATGGGCGCCTGTTTTTGCTGCGGCTGCTCGTTGCAGCCGGCAAGCGCGACAACGGCGAGCAGCGGCAAAGCGATTGAACGGCGCATCAGCATTCTCCTTCAATCCTCATAACGTATGTGGACGCGCGCGGCTGCAGCCTTGGCGCGGGCAACCGCGTCCTCGGTCGTAATACTACGCGCCAGCGCGATGCCCATGCGACGATTCTCGAGCGTTTTCGGCTTGGCGAAAATTCGAAGATCGACGGGGTTGCCGGGAGCACCAAGGGAAAGTGCTTCGGCGAGGCCATCGAAAGCGAAATTATCCCGCTCTTTGTCCGCCAAGATGACAGCCGACGCTGACGGTCCAAAATTCTCGATGGAGGTGATCGGCAGTTCCAGTACCGCCCGCAGGTGCAGCTCGAACTGGTTTGGGAATTGCGAAATCAGAGTCACCATCCCGGTGTCGTGCGGCCGCGGGGAAAGTTCGGAGAAAATCGCCTGGTCGCCCCGGACGAAAAATTCGACGCCGAAGATTCCGTAGCCGCCGAGCGCCTCGACCACCTTGCGCGCCTGGAAGCGGGCTGATTGCAGCGCTTCGAGCGGAATTTGCGCCGGCTGCCAGCTCTCGCGATAGTCGCCCGCTTCCTGCCGGTGGCCCACGGGTGCGCAGAAGAGAACCCCGTCCTTGGTCGCCACCGTCAGCAGGGTTATCTCGCTGTCGAACTTGATGAACTCCTCAACGATGACGCGCGGACGGTCCCCGCGCATGTTCGCGACGGCGTAATCCCAGGCGCCGCCGACCTCGTCGGACTTCTTCGCGACACTCTGTCCCTTGCCGGAACTCGACATCACCGGCTTGACGACGCACGGCAGGCCGACCTCCGCAGACGCCGCAATCGCTTCGTCACGCGTTTCCGCAAAGCGATAATGCGACGTGACGAGACCGAGCTGGCTCGCCGCGAAATCGCGGATCCCATCGCGGTTCATGGTCAGCTGCACGGCCTTCGCCGACGGGGCGACGTGCCAACCCTCCTGCTCCAGCATCGCCAACGTCGCCGTGTCGATCGCCTCGATTTCAGGGATGATGACATCCGGCTTGTGGGTCTCGACGGCGGCTCGCAGCGCGGCGCCATCGAGCATGGAGAAGACCTCGCTGGCATCGGCCACCTGCATCGCGGGGGCGTTCTCATATCGGTCGCAGGCGATCACACGGCAGCCCAGCCGTTTTGCGGCAATCGCGAATTCGCGCCCGAGCTCGCCCGAGCCCAGCAGCATCAAGGTGGCGACATACATGCGGCGCGGATAGCGGCGGTGACCATGCTCCGCTAGAGCATGCGCAAGGGGAGAAATTCATGCGCTCGATTTTGCTCGCTGCCACCGCCGCCATACTGATTGGCGCTGCGCCGCCAAAGAAGTTGCCGACACCCAATGACATCGTCGCCGCGGCGCCCCCGAGTGCCTGGAAAACGATTCCCGCCGACGATCTCTTGGTGCTGGACCTCACGAACGGCGGTCGGATCGTCATCCAGCTGGCGCCGGCTTTCGCCCCGGTCCACGTCAATAACATTAAGTTGCTGGCGCGCGGCGGCTATTGGAATGACGCCACAATCTATCGCGTGCAGGACAATTACGTTGCGCAATGGGGTTTGAACGAGAGTGACAAGCCTTGGCCGGCTGGAGTCGTCGCCAAGCCGCCGGCCGAATATACGCGGCCGCTTAAGGGATTGAAGATCAAGCCGCTGGGCTCAACCGACCCTTATGCGCCGGGTGCGGGTTTCGCCGATGGGTGGCCGGTGGCCTACAGCGCCAAGGCGGGTTGGGCTGACCTCACCCATTGCTATGGCACCGTGGGCGTTGGCCGCGATCTGGCGCCTGACACGGGCACGGGCGGAGAGCTCTACGCAATCATCGGCCATGGCCCGCGCCAGCTCGACCGCGTCATCGCCATCGTCGGCCGCGTCGTCGAGGGCATCGAGCGGTTCAGCACTCTGCCGCGCGGGACTGAAGCGCTGGGCTTTTATAAGGACAAGGCGCAATACGTGCCCATCTCGAGCATCAGGCTGGCTAGCGAAATCCCTGCAAACTCCCGTCCGTCGTACGAGGTGATGGACACCAACAGCCCGACCTTCGCGCAATATTTGAAGATTCGCGCCAACAGGCACGATGACTTCTACACCGCGCCGGCTGGTGGCGTTGACCTCTGCAATGTGGGCGTGCCGATCAGGAAGAAAGCGTGACCAGCGCCGGGGGCGCTAAGCCGCCCAAGCGTGCAGGTCGCGGTTCTTGTGCTGGATGACGACCGGACCGTTGTGCGAGCGCATGCTTGCCTCGGCTAGTGGCAACGCGGTGGTGCAAAACGCGCACTCCGCGGACATTCGCCCAATAATCCAGTGGGTGCGGCCGCAGCCCGGGCAATGATTAACTTCATGCTCGCGGTAGACGGCGTGATAACCCCGCTCGGCAGGTTTCCAGGATTCGCCGGGTAAATTCGGCATGGCAGACCTTCCTTTCGGTCCGTCCCAACGAGCGACCATGGTCCCGGTTGCACGCGATGATGCAGGTTAGATTGCCGGCGAGAGAGAGCTTTACGGCAGAACGATTGCCACTGCAGATCAGCCGTTGGACAAGCGAGTAAGTTCCGCTACCGTCTGCAGTTCCGCGAATTCTGCGCCGATCTTGTCGCCGGCCGTCCATTTCACGACGGCGTTGGCCCGGGTGCGTCCAGGGATCATGAGCCAGACCCTGGCGCCGACTTCGAAGCGCGAGCCGGTGACAGCCATGAATCCGCGATCGGAGATGTTTAGGACCCGGGCCTCGGTGCCCGTCGATCCCAATTCGCGCATAGTCGCATCGAGCCTGACCGCCGTACGCTCCGATACCCGGCGATCATCTTCGCGGTCCTCGGCGATCCGAGCCCGTATCGACATGAAGTTCATGGCCGATGCTAGCTCAGTCAGCCGCGAAGGACAGGCCGATCCGGCCGTCCTTCACCCAGCGCACCTGGGCCCATAGAACGCCCCGGTCCAGGACCTGCAGAAGCAGCCGCTCCCCGATGTTCGGTGTGTTCGGAAAGATGACCATGGCACCTGACGCAGAAACGTTGATGAGCCGGACAACGTGCTTGCGCCCACGGAACTCGAGGACGCCGGTGCTCGATGCCGATGGATGACGGACTTCCGACCGTTCGTCGATGTTGCGCTTTTCCGAGCGCGGAATCATCGATCCATCGAGAAAGAAACCGGACGCCACGTTGAACTCCCACTTCGCGGCCCGCATCTTAGCCAGCGCCGCTTAAGGATTGGTTTGCGAGAGGGCCGTCCGGCGCGATTTTGAGTCGCTGTGTCGCTGGCGTGTCTGGCGTGGCGAATCGAAGCGCGATATGGATGAGGAACGCAGCGGGGTTATCGTTTAAAATGAACAAGTTGGTCTCGGCACTAGTAGTCGGTTTCATGGCTTCCGGCGCCTTCGTGAGTGCTCCAGCACTGGCGCGGATCCAGCCGTTGGGCGCTGCACCGCCCGCAAGCCCCCAAACCAAGGGTTCGGGCAAGACCATCGCGCCCGACGCGCCGGTGCCCGGAAATCCCGACTTCAAGGCCGACAATTCTCAGGTGCAGGCGCAAGTTGCGCCGCCTCCGCTGCCGCCTGCGATGTGGGACGTGCCGAACGCTCTCGATCTGCTTGCCGCTATCAATCGCTCCGGGGCGGACGGCCTCAATCCTGCCGACTACGACCCTGCTGGCCTGCAATCGGCAATCCAGAGCGGTAATCCGGTCCTCATCTCAACGGCTGCGACGCAGCGCTTCAACATGCTCTCGAACGACCTCGCACTCGGCCACATCCGCAAGCCGGCCCGCGTCGACTGGTTCGTGGTGGACAACGACCTGAACGCCGAAAAGCAGGATACCCTGCTGCGCGCGGCGCTTGCCCAGCATAATGTGTCAGCAGCACTTTCGTCGTTGCTACCCTCCCATCCCCAATATGCAGCGTTAAAAAATGCTCTCGCCGCCACTTCGGCGGAGGACATCGCCAAGCGTGATCGCATCCGTCTGAACCTCGACCGCTGGCGGTGGCTGCCGCGAGACCTCGGCAACAAGTACATCATCGTCAACGTACCGGGCTTCTACGCAACGCTTGTCGAAAATGGCGTCAATCGCTGGAAGCAGCGCGCCATCGCCGGCAAGTTGTCGACCCCGACGCCCCAACTTAACGCGACTGCGGTGGGCGTAATGCTCAACCCGGCATGGAATGTGCCGAAGAGCATCGAGAAGGAAGCGGCCGGGAAGAAGGGCTTCGTCCCGATCAAGACTCCCGACGGGAAGCGCGTACTTTATTGGCAGCAGCCGCCGGGACCGACCAATGCGCTTGGCCAGCTCAAGTTCGTGATGCCGAATTCCAAGGCGATCTACCTTCACGACACCAATGCGCGCAGTCGATTCAATGACAGCGCGAGGGCCCTAAGCCACGGCTGCATCCGAACGCAGCACATTGTCGACCTCGCGACTGAATTGCTTGGTGACGACAATGGCCAGTGGACGCCTGATAAAATCCAGGCCGCGCTCGACAGCAAGAAGTCGGTTCAGGCGAACTTCGTGAAGCCGGTGCCTGTCTACATCGTCTATTTCAGTTCGGCGGGCCTGAATGACGGGCGCATCGTCGACTACAAGGATCTTTACGGCCGCGATGCCAAGGCGCTCGCCGCTCTCAAGATGCGCGATGGTGGCGCGAGCCTAGCGGCACCGAAATCCGACGTTGCCGCCAAGCCAAAGCCGGCGCAGGTGGCGAACCGCTAAAGTACTCAGTTCGCGGCTTGCGATGTGCGGTCGAGCATGACCGGCGCGGTAAAGGCAAGTCCGACGTGGCCGTCCTCGCTCCACTTGACGACCGCGGGAACCAGGATGCCGCCTTCGAAGCGGACATGAACCTTTGCGCCAGGCGATAAATCGGGAGCAGCACCCATCGCGCCGCCCTCGGAAATGTTCTGCAAGGCGAAGTTCGTCGGGGACCCGTCGATCAGTAGCTGGAGCTTACGCCCTTTGGCCGACATACGCGGGTGTCGTCGCTGATCAGCCGATGACACTGGGCGTCGCGCCGCGGGCGCTGCGCGCGGCGCTTCCAGGACGGACGCTTCCGCCAAAGGTACAGCCGTTCCGCAAAAGCCGCACTCGGCGCTGACCCGGCCAATATACCATTGAGACCGGCCGCAACCCGGGCAATGGTTCGACTCATTGGCACGATAGACGATGTGGTGGCCACGCTTGGCGAGGCTCGCCGCGAAGGACTCCGACGCCCGTTCATAAACCAACACCGACATGGATACCCCCGTCCTAGATTCGACAGGCTACGCTTCAGTCGTTGCCGAGTGGTTACCGCCGCCGTCACCCAATTGGGGCTTACTGATCTGTCCCAGAGTGGGCGCAACCGACTGTTGTCCCGATCGTCCCGATTGCCTTCCTTTCCGACGCTGATAGCCTGGTTGCCTGGCACGCGAAGTGGTTGCGTGAGGGGGAGTTCTCGACGTGCCGATGATATTCGATCAACCCAACGGCAGTTTCTTCAACAGCGGGATCATCGATGATGGCGTGACCATCGCGGCCTCCGGCGTTCGGCTGACAAATACCGACTCGGGAAGGATCTACGGCGGCTTGACCTTCATGGTCGGCGGCAGCACGCTCACCAACGTTCTTGGCGGGTGGATCGGCTTCACCAGCAACGCCACGACCGACCCACTCATCGTCGGCTCCGACGGCGCGGACACTGTCGTCAATGGGGGCATCATTGCCGGAATTGTGTCACTAGGCGCCGGTGACGATATCTTCGTCAGTCAATCGCGATCTGTTGGCTCTATCCTGCTCGGCAGCGGCAACGACACGTACCGCGTGGAAACGACGGACCCTATGTTTATCAGCGCCTCGGGTGGCGACGGGGTCGATCGGCTCGTTTTTGCAGGCTCGGGCGGCCAATATTGGTACGACGCAAGCGCGGGCTTCGAGCAGCTGGTTTTCGTCACCGGCGGAAACTTTGAAGGTTTCTCCGGCTTCCAGTCAATCACCGTCCAGCCCATGTCGGGCAACTGGAGCTTCGTGAATTTCCTGAATGGGAACAATCCAGCCGCGGACGTCAATTTGAATGGACCCTGGTTCACGTTGAATCGCTCGGCCGTACGCAGCGTTATCGGCAATGATGCCAACAACACCGTCGAGTTATTCATCGATGCGACGGTCACCAATGGCATTTCCCTCGGCGGCGGCAACGACGGGCTCTGGTTGACTAGCCACCTGCAAAGTGGCGCGCCAACACTGATCTCTGCCGTCACGGGCGGCGCGGGCAACGACATGATTATGCTGAGCTGGGCATCCGGCGGAGATCGAAGCTACGACCTCCACCTGGCAACCGGGTTCGAAGAGTTGAACGTCAATCCCTGGGCACTCACAGACCCGGCGATTGCTCGTGTTTCGCATGCATCCGGGTTGACGGCCATCAACGTTGGGCAGAACGACACGCTGATCCTCAATGACAGTATATTGCCTGACGCCCGCGTTGGCGGCGGGTTCAATGGCGGCGTGACCCTTGGGTCGGGAGTGATCATCGATCGCTACGGCTTTCCGGAAGACGGCACCTGGGACGACGGCCTCAATAAGGCTCAGGGCGATCCCGGGCTGTCGACCAGGATCGTCAATCAAGGGACCATCGAGAACGACGTGCGCTTCTACATCGGCGACGATCTATACGACGGTCGCGATGGCGCGGTTGGCGGCACCGTCTATGGAAACGCCGGCAACGACCGCCTGCTCGGCGGACGCGGAATCGACCATTTCAGTGGGGGCTTCGGGGCCGACATCCTGCAGGGCGGTGGCGGGGCCGACATTCTCACGGGCGGCGCGGGCTATGACACGTTCCTCGACACGGCTGCGGATCACAACGGCGACACCATCACGGATTTCAGCCGTGGCGATCGCCTGATTTTTAGCGATGCTAACCTTGCAACTTTCGCGTTCAGCCTTTCGGGCGGAGTGCTGACTTACGACGGAGGGGCGATCACGCTGCCAGGTCTTGCTGGCGCTAATCTATCTTTCAGCAAGGCGCTCGAGGGAGGTATTCAGGTCTTTTTCTCGTCGCCGGCCATCATCATTGCCGGGACAACGGTGACACTGAACGATCTCAGCGCCGGGTCAAAAGCCTCGGCGGCCACCGCAGAGCTGGCGCTAGCGCCACCGTGGGCGCCCCCCGCGGCCGAAACGACCGACGGAAGCGGACTTGGCGAATGGTCCTCTAAGCTTGGAGTGACGGCCGACTTCGGCGATCTATTTGCGACGATCTGAGGAAGCGTAGCGTATTATTTGTAATCGCGGCTAACTTCGCATCGACAGGCGCTGCAAAGCCATTATTTTCCCATTGATATGGCAGACGGAGCAGAAGGACAGCCAAAGGCTCCCGCGGGGACGCCAGGCCCGATAGCTGAACTACTCCTCAGCGGCAGCTTGGACGGCGGCAAAGTCGACTTCTCGGCGGTGCTGGCAATCGCTGATTTGTTGCCGGTGATGATTGCCTACGTCGATCGCGACCTCCGTCTCGGCTTCGTCAATCAGCCGCTTGCGGAATGGTTCGAGATTCCCCGCAGGAAACTTCTCGGCGCTCGCATTCTGGACATCATTGGCGAGGATCGTTTCCACCAAAGGCTTCCAAATTATGAGAGGGTGCTCGGGGGTCAGCGGCTGTTCTTCGCGAGCGACTTCGACCATCCGACGCGCGGCAGCGTCGCCCTGCAGAGCAATTTTATCCCGTGGACGGGCCACGATGGCACGGTTCAAGGTTTCCTCATTCTCCAGCAGGACGTCACCGAGCAGCGAACCGCGGAGCGGGCGCTTCGGGAGAGCGAAGAGCGATTTCGTCGCATCGCGAATTCAGCCCCCGCTCTGATGTGGGTGACCCGGCTCGACCGGGTGCGAGACTTCGTCAACGAAGCTTACGCCGAGTTTGCCTGTGGGCCGGGCTGCAGCCTTGAGAAGGCCCGGAAGCTCGACTGGCGAGGCCGTATCCATCCTGACGACGTCGATCGGATCGTCGCTGAAAGCATTGCCGGCGAGGCGTCGCTCAAACCTTTCACGCTGGAAGGCCGATACAAGCGGCATGACGGGGAATATCGCTGGTTGCGTTCGGTTTCCCAGCCCCGGTTCGGACCGGATGGGGAGTTGGTCGGCTTCATCGGCGTCGGCAGCGATATCACTTTAGCGAAAGAAGCGGAGCTCGAACTCCGTCGTCAGGTGGACGAACGGACAGCCCAATTGGCAGCGTCGGAAGCGCAGTTCCGCGCCATTTTCGAGGCTGCACTTGAAGTGCTCGTGCTGCTGAAGCCTGACGGCACGGTTCTCGCCATCAACAATCGGCGCGAAGCCTGGCGCCATCGGCACCCTGCTGACGCGATTGGACAAAAGCTTTGGGATTCGCCGACGATGCGGGCGTTCCCGCAACATATCCCATTGCTCAAGAAGGCCGTCTCCGCTGCGGCCAGGGGGAAGGTCTTTACCACCGAGGTCCAGATGGACAGCGGGCCGACTCCTACCGCTCATCTCGACGTTTCGGTTCAACCGGTCCGCGACGATGCCGGAAAGATTATCTACCTACTTTTTGAAGCCCGGGACATCACGGACTTGAAGGTTGCCCAGGAGCAACTTCGGCAAAGCCAGAAAATGGAAGCGCTGGGGCAGCTCACCGGCGGTATTGCGCATGATTTCAACAATCTTCTCACCGTCGTCGTGGGAGGGCTGGATATCATCGCCAAGCGCGCCGAGGACTCAAAGACGAAACGCTACGCTGAGAATGCCCTCGCCGCGGCAGAGCGCGGCGCGCGTCTGACCGGCCAACTGCTGGCTTTTAGCCGGCTTCAACGACTTGAGGTCCGACCGACGCACGTCGCGCCGGTGATCGAAAACATGCGGCCGCTGCTCCGGAATGTTCTGGGTCCTGGCATCACTAAGCAATTCGACCTCGATCAAGCCGTCATGCCTGTAATGGCAGATCCCACCCAGCTGGAAGTCGCGGTTCTTAACCTCGCCATCAACGCGCGCGACGCCATGCCCAATGGCGGAACTTTGACCTTTGCAAGTCGCAAGGTGACTGTACCGATTGGTTCAGAGCTGGAGGCGGGCGAATATATCGAACTGAGCATCAGTGACACTGGCGAAGGCATGCCGCAGGAAGTCCTGGAGCGCGCGTTCGAGCCCTTCTTCACAACGAAGGAAGTGGGCAAAGGGACTGGGCTCGGCTTGTCCATGGTCTACGGAATGGCACGTCAGTCAGGCGGAACTGCGCGGCTGGAGAGCGCGCCAGGCAAGGGGACCACCGTCACTCTGTTGTTCCGCAAGGCGGAGATGACGGAGACTGGAATCAGCGACGTTGGAGAAGACGCAACCGGACTGGCAGCCGCCGGCGAGGCCAGTTCGATCCTCGTCATCGACGATGATCCGGATGTGCGAGGCTTCATCGTCGACAGCTTGGATGACCAGGGATTTGCGGTCCGTGAAGCCAGCGACGGGGCGCAAGGGTTAAAGCTTCTCGAGGCACAACGGGCTGACCTCGTCGTGCTCGATTTCATCATGCCGGGCATGTCGGGAGCCGAAGTCGCCAAGGCTATTCGCGAGCGATGGCCTGATCAGGCAATCCTCTTCGTTTCCGGATACAGCGAGACCGAGGCGGTTAGGAGCACAGCGCCGGACGCGCCGTTGCTCGCAAAGCCATTTCGCGCAGCGGCCCTACAAAAGGCAGTTCGCGGCGCGCTATCGGTCAGTGCGAAGGTCCATTAATTTCCGGGAAACCGCGACTGCCTGGAGCGTTGTGGGGTCATGGTCAAAGGATTGCTCTTAGCCGCGACTGGCCTTTTCGCCATTCCCGCCATCGCACAGCCTGTCCCCGCTAGTTTGAAGGCTGTGCCGGCGGCGCAGACGCTGTTCGAACGTGATTGGGTGCTGATGAATTGGGCGCTGAAAGTCCATGACGCCAATCGGGACATCCAATTAGAACCTTCCGAGGCTGCTTCCGCCGCGGCCGAATTTCGCAAGATCGCCGACGCCGACAACGACGGTCGGATAACGCCGCAGGAATATCGTGCCGCCCGCGAATTCCTCCTGGCGCGTTACTGAGGAAGGGGAAAAGGCTATGAGCGGGATCCTCGACAAATTTTATGTCGAACATGGTGCCCACGGTTCGCGCGTGCTTGCCCGTTCGCTTCAGCTGACCAGCTACCTTAGCGACGACGACAACATCGACACCATGATCGACCTGCTGAAGGAGGACCTCGACGCGTGCGCGCGGGAGATCAAGCGCGTTGCGCGCATCAACGCTCGTAGCGCCTTGTTCGAAGGCTGGGGCGCGGACGCGTGATTACCGTTTGACGAGCTCTGCTGCTCGCAATGCCAACTCTGTCCGGTTATCAACTTTGAACTTGTCGAAAATAGCGTGGAGGTAGACTTTTACCGTCCCTTCGGTGACGCCCAGTTCAGCCGCGATATCGCGATTTCTCAGGCCCTGGCGCACGAGTTCGACCAATTCGCGCTCTCGGCGCGTCAGCGGCGGGGCGGAGGCCGCGCGTTCCTGAGCCTGGTTTGTGCGCTCGACGATTTCCGGATCGATCCAGGGCTGACCCGACACCACCGCATCCATGCATTCGAGCAGTAAGCCGGGATCCGACGTCTTCAACACCATCCCTTCGGGCCTGAGGTCCTGCGCGGACAGTAACTGAGAATCGTCCATCCCCGCCGTGAGAAGAATGACTTTGAGACGTGCCCGGCCAAGCGACAGCTTACGCAATAAGTCCAGCCCGGAGCCGTCCGGCAGATGAACGTCTAGGAGCAAAAGGTCTGGCTTCAGCTTCGCGATCTGCTTGACGGCCTCGGCGACGGTGCGTGCGCGCTCCAGTAATTCATAATCCGTTTCCCGGAGGAGCATTTCCAGCGCCGCCGCAATCATCGGATGGTCATCGACAAGCAGTACTCGGGTCACGCTGCAGCTCCGGTTAAAGGGACAGAGATCAGAATATTCGTGGAACCCGGACGGGTCGTCAGATGCAAGGAGCCGTGGGCCCGTTCAACGCGTTCCTTGAGAGATCGCGGCTCGACGACGTTGGAGCCGGAGGCATGAGTAAAGCCGGAGCCATCATCAATTACGGTCATTTGCAGCTCCCCATCCTCCACGGCAAGATCGACGTCGACGCGATTGGCGCCACCATGACGGACCGCATTGGCTACCGCTTCCCGCAGCAATTGATGAAGATCGAGCTGGAGTCGAATAGGGATCGTGCTTCCGTCGCCGTGCGCAGTGACGTGGCACTCCACCGACCATTGTTGACCCAACCGGTCAGCTAACATCTTCAGTTCCGCGGTCGCTTCCGAGAGGTCGAGTTCGCGCTCACGCCGCAGCGCAAGCAGGAAGCCACGGATCTCGCCCTGCTCTTCCACCAGCAGCCGCTTTAGCTCGTCGAGCTCTTGACTCACCGAGCCCCCAGCCGTCGCCGACCGCTTGATGGCTTCGACACGAAAGGCTGCGCCGGCCAGAAACTGTACGATGCTGTCGTGGACATCGCGTGCCAACCCCAAGCGCGTCCTTGCAGCGGTGCTGCTCTCGATTGCCTGGAGCAGCGCATACCGATCGATGATCGCGCCGGCCGCTCTTCCCAGTTCACGGCCGAGGTCGATGAAATCGCAGGAAAGGTCAGGAATATTCCAGAGCAGGAGCCATCCCTGCTGCGTATCCGTCGCCACCCGCGCGGCCAGCCCTTGGGAAAGATGGATGCTGCGCGCTTCCTCCATCGAGACACGCGACGACGCAGTTCCAAAATCGAACGATCCGCGTTCCCGCCGGGTGAGCAGCCGATCGCGAGAAATATCGAATATGAAGGAACTGGCACCCGCGCTAGCGACGGGAGGCTGGCCCAGCGTGAGGCTGCGCGAATTTCCGCTGGTGATGATGATGCCTTCATTAGCCTCGTCGCCCATTGGAGCGATCAACAGTGCTCCATTTGCTGCGCCGGTGGCGGCCATTGTCGTGCCAAGCGCACGCACTAGCGGATTGGAAACTTGGTCAGGCCCCTCATCGATGTCTTCAGGCTGAAAGAACAGTCGCGAAAAATGCTGGTGAATGCCGAACCAGATCAGCAGCAGCGACAAGGTGATGAGGTGACCCGCGCGCGTCACGATCCGCTCCGGCTGCCATCCTTCGGTCCCTCCCAGAAGAAAGCCCGCCCCTAGAAACATGGCCGTGAGAACAACGGCGGTCAGCGCGGTTTCGCGCCACCCCCAGCGAACCGCTGCCGATAACAGCGGCAATACGAAAAACAGGAAGAATGGTCTGGTGGCACTATTGGTCGAAAAGATGATCGCCGTGAAAACGGCCATGTCGAAGGCGTGCATTGGCGCCGCCAGTCGTGCGTCGAGCCACCAGTTGCGCCAGGTGGCAGCGGCAATCGCCGCTGCTCCGGCCGCGTAGAGTATCAGAACCCCATAAGTGCCTAGAAATGAGCGATTTGGCTCGCTGCGATCCGCCCATACGGCAAGCAGGAACAGGATCGCGAGCATCACACGCCCAAGGGCGATGACCCTCCCACTCTGATATTTGAAAAGTCCTTGGGTCGTCGTCAGCAGGCTCAGATTCACGCCCTCCGCCCGACTTAGCCTAATTCAAACATAACCAAAGTAAACAAGAGGCGCGCGCCAGTAAGGAAGGCCTTGGCTAACTCGCCATCTTCTTCCGTCCGAGGCCCGTGACCATCTGGTTGGCGCGCTCGTATGGCAACGGCTTGCCGAACAAATAGCCCTGGATGACGTCGCAGCCGAGGTCGCGCATGCGCTCGAAATCCTCGGCGGTTTCGACACCCTCGGCCGTCACCGTCATCCGGAAGCTCTTGGCGAGTTGGACGATTGACTGGATGATGGCGACATTCTCCGGACGAGAGCCAGCCTCGCGGACGAAGCTGCCGTCGATCTTCAACTTATGGAACACCGCTTTGTTGAGGTAGCCGATCGACGAGTAACCCGTTCCGAAGTCGTCGAGGGCAATCCCGACACCAAGCGCGCGGAGACGCTTGAGGACATCGAGCGTCGAGCCATTATCGCCGAGAAACACGCCTTCGGTGACCTCGAGCTCGATTCGATTGCCGGCAAGCTTGTAGCGCGCGAGCGCTTCACTGACGATGTTCGGCAGCGCGGGAAGAATGATTTGGCGCGGGCTGATGTTGAGCGCGACGGTGATTGGTTCCGGCCAGGTTGCAGCCGTCCGGCACGCCTCGTCGATGACGAATTCACCGATGGCGCCCATGAGGCCGGTTTCCTCGGCAACAGGAATGAAGACGTTCGGCGGGACGAAGCCGCGCTGCGGGTGATTCCAGCGGATCAGCGCTTCAAACCCGACGAGTTTCTGCGTCTTCGCGTTGATCAGCGGCTGATAGACAAGATGGAACTGCTTGGACGAGATGGCGCTGCGCAGGTCCGCTTCAAGGCGAACACGGTCTTCCTGCTCCGACTGCAATTCCGATGAGAAGTAGCGCGCAACGCCGCGACCGGCATCTTTCGCCTGGTAAAGCGCGAGGTCGGCTTTGAGGATCAGGTCGTCGACCGTTGCGCCGTCGATCGGACCGAAGGCACAGCCGATCGATACACCGATGCGGATTTCCGTCTGGTCGATCATATAGGGTTCCTTGATCGACTGGATGATCCGGTCGGCCAAGTTTTCCACTTTACGGCGGCTTTGCGCGTCGGTGACGACGATCGCGAACTCATCGCCGCCCATGCGGCCGACCGTGCCATGCGGACCGACCTCGTCGACCAGGCGCTTGGCGACCGCGCGCAGCACAGCATCACCCTTGGGATGGCCGAACGTGTCGTTGACCGGCTTGAAGCCGTCGAGGTCTAAGAACATGATTGCGCAGGGCACATTGCCGCTAGTCGCGCCGCGCAGGGCTTCGCCGAGCAGCTGGCGGACACGGCCTCGGTTCGGCAACCCTGAGAGGACGTCGACGTTCGCGAGATGGGTCAGGCGTTCCTGCGTCTGGCGGATCTCGGTAATGTCCGAGCCGACGCCGCGAAAACCTTCGAAGCGCCCCGCGGTGTCGATGATCGGATCGCCGGCCATCGAGATCCAGCGTGCACCGCGCGGGGTCGCCAGCTCCATCTCAAGCGCGTTGAACGGCTGGCGTTCGAGCAGGACCTTTCCGAGCTCCGCATGGCCGCCAAGCAATGCGGGAAGCGAATGCCCGATCAGCTGGCTCGCGGGCCTCCCGAGCAGGGCGCTCATGCGTGAGCTGATATAGGTGCAGCGGTTGTCGGCATCGACCTGCCACAACCAACCCACGCCGCGTTGTTCGTATTCTTGAAGGAGAAGGCTCGCGCTCTCGCTCTGAGTTCCGACGTCCGCGTTCATCTTCAGCTGGTGGAACGCCCAGCGTGCCACCGTCATGACCCCCGTCACCGACACGCCAAGGGTGAAAAGGATCGATAGCATGTGCTGGAACGGCACTGAATGTCGTCCGATGACCAGTGCGCCGCCGATGCCCAGCGTGAAAGAGGTCATCCATGCCATCGCGGACTGCGGCATGACAACAAGGCCAAGCCCGCCGACCGCCAAGCCCGCCATCACGGATGCCGCGATGACCTGGGTGCCGGAATCGAGCGCCGGGAAGAAGTAAATCGGGACGCAAAGAAAGGTAGCGGCGCGGAGAACAATCTCACCGATCAGCATCCACATCGGGACCCGTTGGCCCGATCGTCCGACGCAGGTGATCGACTGATGGCGCGCAAGCTGCATGAAGACCAGGTTCACGCCCCCGACCGCGAGGGCCCAGGGCAGCAGCCAACTGGCTGAAACCACATCCCACAAGTTCGCGAGCATCATCAAAGCCGCGACGACGTTGGCGATTGCAAAGAAGGGCGCGAGTTGGGCGCGCGAAATCAACTGGACATCTCGAAGCGGCGAACTCTCCAAGTCCGCCGCTTCATGCGCCGCGATTCCCGCCGATTCCCCTCCGGGAAGGCGGGCTGAAATCAAACGCTTATACCTATCAGGAGCCTCGTACATCCGCCCGCCGTTCCACGTCCGATCAGCGGGATAGCCAAAGAGAGTTGAGGCGGAGTTAAGGGCTGATGATTTCTTCGGCGGTGAAAACGATGAGTTAGCGGCCGCCATTAACCGGGCATTAGCCCTACCGCGCTCGCATCTGCCGCCAGCCACCTCTATATGACGAGCTGATGGCTACCGACAGCGCGACACTGGACCGGCGAGCGAGCGTGAAGCGCGCGACGGACGTCCCGAAAATCCAGTCGCCTGCCGAGCCAATCGCACGTGGGATGGGGCTCAATCGCCCTTTCTTCGACGATAAAAATCGAGCTTTCTGGATTCTACAATCCATCGGTTGGGGCGGCTACCTGTTCCTCCGCACGCTCTCCGGGTTCGCCAATAACCTTGGCTGGATTCTGCTTGTTCACACGCTGCTGCTGACGGCGACCGGCTATTCGCTGACGCTGCTGATGGCTTCGCTCTATCGGCGGCTAATCAAGATCACGCCGATCTGGACACTCATTTTGTCCCTTGCGGCGGTAATCATCGCGTCGGTGACGTTCTCGATAATCGAAACGTGGAGCGTCGCCACGTTCCTAAAGCCGGAATTCAAGCCTGAGGGACTGGCTTACCTCGGCGCCCTTCCCCTTAATTTTGCACTGCTCGCGGCCTGGACGGCACTCTACTACGGCATCAATTACTTCCTCCTCCTCGAGCTCGAGATCAGGCAGCGCGAGAAATTGGAGGCGCAAGCGTCCAGCGCCCAGCTGGCGATGCTTCGATATCAGCTAAATCCGCACTTTCTTTTCAACACCCTCAATTCGATCTCGACCCTTGTCCTGCTGAAACAGACTGAACGCGCCAATGCGATGCTCGCCCGACTATCTTCGTTCCTGCGCTACACGCTGGCGAATGAGCCGACTGCGAAGGTGACGCTTGCGCAGGAAGTCGAGACGCTGAAGCTTTACCTTGAAATCGAAAAGATGCGCTTTGAGGATCGCCTGCGCCCGCACTTCAAGATTGAGTCGGAAACGATCGGCGCGCGCTTGCCATCGCTCCTCCTTCAGCCGCTGATCGAAAACGCCATCAAATATGCTGTGACGCCGGCGGAAAACGGGGCCGATATCTGGCTCACCGCAATGCGCGAGGGTCAGGCCGTGCGCATCGAGGTCGCGGACAACGGTAATGGACATGGTGCGGAGCTGGCCGCCAGCCCGTCGACGGGCGTCGGTCTGGCGAACATTCGCGACCGGCTGTCGCAGGCCTATGGCGGCGCACATCGGTTCGAGACCAAAGAGAACGACCGTGGGGGCTTTAGCGTTATCCTCGAAATACCCTTCGAAACCGGAGACAGAGCCGCATGAGCATTCGGACCATCTTGGTCGACGACGAGCCCCTCGCCACGCAAGGCCTTCAGCTTCGGCTGCAGGCGTTCGACGATGTCGAGATCATCGCGACCGCGGCCAACGGGCGTGAGGCGATCCGTCAAATCAAGACTCACAAGCCTGACCTGGTTTTCCTCGACATCCAGATGCCCGGATTCGATGGCTTCTCCGTCATTCAGGGGCTGATGGACGTCGAGCCGCCATTGTTCGTCTTTGTTACGGCTTATGGTGAGCACGCGCTGCGGGCTTTCGATGCCCAAGCCGTCGATTATTTAATGAAGCCAGTCGACGAAGATCGCCTCGCTGCAACGATGGATCGCGTTCGCCAGCGCCTCAATGAGCGGCGCAGCGCAGAGGAATCCGAACGCCTGAAGGAAGCGCTTGCCGAGCATGCACCGGAGGCGGCGGAAGAACTGGCCGACGCCACGCCGGACGCCCATGCCGCCAACCGCTTCGAGAAGATGATCAACATCAAGGATCAGGGCCAGATCTTCCGGGTCGACGTGGACACAATTGAGCGGATCGATGCCGCGGGCGACTACATGTGCATCCAGACCGGCGACAATACGCTGATCCTGCGCGAGACGATGAAGGACCTAGAGAAGCGGCTCGACCCCCGTCGTTTTCAGCGCGTCCACCGCTCGACCATCGTCAACTTGGACCTGGTGCGCCAGGTCAAGCCGCATACCAACGGCGAGTGCTTCCTCGTTTTGGACTCCGGCGCGCAAGTGAAGGTCTCGAGGTCGTATCGCGATGTCGTCGCTAGGTTCGTGCATTAGCACAGCCGAGGAAGACCCGCCCGCGCCGAAGCGCGAGCGGATCCCTTGGGCACCGAGACCTGCGAAGGTCGTCACCGGTCCCGGCGCGCGCGCCGTAGACGGTTAACTGTAATTTAACAACGAAATTTGCGGTTACGACGCGGCGGGCAGGCGAACAGTAACGGTCGTGCCGGCCCCAACGATGCTTTGGATGTCGAGTAGGCCGCGGTGCCGCTCGACAATGTGCTTGACGATTGCAAGGCCGAGACCGGTTCCACCGCTCTCACGGCTGCGCGCTGCGTCTGCGCGGTAGAACCGCTCGGTCAGGCGCGGAAGATGTTCGCGAGCGATCCCGGGGCCATGGTCTTGCACGCAAAGCTTAATCCAGCCGCCGTCCCGCTGACCGCGGACGTTTATGACGGCGCCGGGCCCTTCGCAGCCGTAGCGAACGGCATTGCCGATCAAGTTGTCGAACAACTGGATCAACTGGCCTCTGTCCCCGCGCACCGAGCCCAGGTCCGGCGCCAAATCGACCAAAACCTTGCAAGCCGCATTTTCCCGAACATGCCCGGCATTGGCGACCGACGTTCCCACGATGTCCGCAATGTCCACAACATCCGCAGGAGCAAGAAAGCGGTCGGCCTCAATTCGTGAAAGGCTCATCAGATCTTCGATGATCCGCAACATCCGCCGCGCCTCATCGCGGATGGTTCGGCCGAACTTCAGTCGCATCTCTGCTGGAAGTTCGCCCTCCTCCGCGAGGGTTTCCGCGTACCCGATCACGGTGGATAACGGAGTTCGAAGCTCGTGGCTGGCATTCGCGACGAAATCCACGCGCATTTTCTCGGCGGAGACCG
The DNA here is from genome assembly GCF_030866745.1 of Sphingomonas flavescens. Lineage (NCBI taxonomy): Bacteria > Pseudomonadati > Pseudomonadota > Alphaproteobacteria > Sphingomonadales > Sphingomonadaceae > Sphingomonas > Sphingomonas flavescens. Next base: position 1,588,148 of record NZ_CP133016.1, read on the forward strand.
AGGCCGAGCGATCGATCATCCGAACGAAGGCAGCGCCATTCGGCAAACGCCGGATGACGATCCGCCACGACCGGCCGGGCTCGACAATGCCGCTGGCATCGACATCGCCCGAGCGGTTCGACAAGATCAGTTCGAGCGCCTGCGGGTGCCGGATCGCTAGCCGGACGTCACGCCCCTCCACGCGCTGCCCCAACAGCTCCTGCGCGGAAGGATTGGCGAGCACGACGAGATTGCCCGCGACGATAAACGCCGCCTCGTCGATCGCATTAACCAGCGCACGTTCGGTTTCACCAAGAGCCGCCATCGAAGGCACTGTAGCGGATTGGCCGACAGCAGCCACGTCTTGCGTTTGGTCTATTTCTGTCACCCGGTTGGACCGCAGTCCAAACCAATGGGGAGAGGAGGATCGGAGAGCGGATCGCAACATCGGGTGACGGGGCGACAATGTCATCGTGCTGTTGCGGATCCATGACCCGGGCGGGTCGCATGGATGACTTGGCTAAAAGTTCGCGCTCAGGCCGAGGTAGGCAATATTGTCGCTGCTATCCGGTCCGCCGCGGACGAAGCCGTGCTGGTTCATGTAGCCGACCTCGGCATTGACCTTGGTGGAGAGCGGCCCGGAAATCGACACGAGATTGCGGACGCGATCGAGACCCTTCTGCCGCTGAAAACTTGTCGAGTTGAGATTGAAGAAAGTCTCGCTGCTGAAGTTGACTGCCGCCTTGCCGGCAAAAGGAAGGGAATACTTCACATAGGGACGCAGTCTCCACCCTGTCCCGTCGATGTGTTCACGCCAGCGCTGCTCAAGCCGCAGCCGCGCGCTCAACTTCCCGCGCCCGAGCTTGGCCACATTGTCGAAAGTCACCTGCTCGCGAGCCCGCCGCTCCATCACCGTGAAATCGCCACTCGCATATTGCGGGTTGTGAACATAACCAGCGGCTAGGGTGACATCTTTCGCCACCTTGTAATTGAGCATCGTGGTAGCTTCGATTTCGTACAGGCCGTTTCTGTTGTCACTGAACCGCGTGACCAGCTCTTCCGACAGACGCCAGCTATCCGAGAATTTGAAGTTGGCCGAAGCGGTTCCCCAAATCTGTGAATCCGACCGCGCCTCGGCGCCCGTCGAAGCGGCGAGAAACATCCCGGCCAAGCTGATACATGTGGCGCGACAAAGCATGGCTTCAGGCATAGCCGCCCGTCACAAATCTGCAATCAATCCGGCATCGGCGTGAACTATTCCCGCGGCACGACCGACGAATGGTCAGTCTCGGACGATTGCTTTCGTGTCCCGCGGCGCTGCTCGCAATGAGCATGGCATCGCCATCGACGGCCGCCGAGACGGCAACGTTTCTCAATGCCCCCGCGAAGGTCGGCATTGCCCCGGTGAAGCTGGCGGGCCAGTTCGAACTGAAATTGCATTTGCCGGACGGTCGCGGCCTTGCCCGCTTGCTGATTGATGCAGGCGTGGCGCAGGATGACGCCGCGGCCGCTGCAAAGCTCGCAGCCGGCCGGCTGGGCGATGGCAAGAACGGTTGTTTCGCCACGGTGTCGGTCGAGCGTGCTGCAGGCGGCGCGCTGAACCTCGTCCGCGTGATGCTGACCACGGATGACCAACGCACGATCATCGAACGCCGTGGCGACGAGCTCGCGATCGCCTCAGAAAGCCCGATCGCCAGGCAGCCGCGGCTGATCTAGCCCGCCCAACGACTAATGGCTTAGGACGCCGTTGCGGAGCGACGCCAGCGCGTAGCGAGCCAAGTCGTGGGACATGACCGTCTTCCCATCGGCGACGACCATTTCCACGTCCGCTTCCATCAGCACGTGATTGAATTGCTTGGCCGCCTCTTCTTGCCGGCCCTGCTTGGCCAGCGCGACGCCCAAGTTCATCGCCCGAGCGGGATCGTACTTCGACACATTCGCAGCGCGGATCTCACGTTCGGCGCTCGAATAGTTCGAGCTCAGCAGGGATGACGAGCCTGGCGCCGGATCATTGACAGAATTGAGCTGCGCGGTCGCCGGAGCGGCGAGCACAAGAACAGCGGAAAGCCCTGCGATTTGAAAAACTTTCATCACCATCTCCATCGATGTGTGAGAGACGGGATATGCCCAATTGCGATTAGGTGCAAACGTGTCATCAGACTGTCATAATTCTGCTTTACGCTCTGCTTGACGGCGGTGTGTGAGTTGCCATTAGGCAACATCCCACGAAAAAGCTTATTGCAAAAAGGCCGCCCCAGTTTCCTGGCGCGGCCTACACGTACCTAAAGAAACTTACTTGCCGCGTTCGGCCGTCGGTGCCGGCGGCGGCGGAGCCGGTGGCGGAGCCGGGCAGTTGCCGGGCGCCGTTACTACCGCGCCGCTTTCGCAGGTTACGGTTGCCGGTACTGGCGGCGGCGCCGGCGGCGCCGGTGGCGCGACATAAGGTTCGATCCTGCGCGGGGCACCGATCTTGAACGCAAGCTCAGCACCGAAGGTCCGTGGCGGATTGAAGTTGCCGTAGTCGCCCAGGACGCCTGAGTAGTTTAACTGATTGGTCGGCAGGCCGCCGGAGAATACCTGCGTTGGAGAAGAATTCGCCGCCGACCGGCGATAGATGTGCGTCTCGTTCAGCAGGTTCCGCGACCAGAGCGAGAAGGTCAGCAGCGCCGCGCCGTCATTAACGGAAACGTCGGCGAGCGCGACGCGGCCATTCACGATGAAGCTCTTGTCCGTCTTCACCGGCTCCGACTGGAAGCTGTACTGCCGCCCCGCATAATTGGCATCGAGGTGGAAGCGCAGCTTGCTCTCACCGATTGAGGTCGGGATCTCATAATCGACATAGGCTGAGCCAGCGTGTTTCGGGGTGAAGACCGTGTAGACCTGAAACAGCGGATTGCCGGGTAGGAAGGGATTCGGCGTCGGCGGCACCTTGATGTCGGTGTACGCATAGGATGCGCCAAGAGTCAGCGAGCGCAGTGGGCGGATGGTGAAATCGGCTTCGATGCCCTTGATCTTCGACACGCCAGGTGCGTTCCGCGTTTCTTCGGTGTGAAGGTTGAACGTCGGGCTGCGTGGATCGGTATCGACGTTGTCGAAGTCCGTCTGCGTGCCCTTGCGGCGCATGTAATAGGCCGCGAGGTTCAGGCGCGCGCGGTGATCGAGGAAGTCCATCTTCGATCCAATCTCGAAGCTCTGCACCGTTTCCGGATCGAACGCCGTGAAGGTTGCCGAGCGCGAGTTAGCACCGCCGGCACGGAAGCCGGTGGCGTACTTGGCGTAGAAATGCATGTCCGGCGTCGCGTCGATCGCCGCGACGACCATCGGATCGATCCGGTCCTTGTTGTAGTCGAACAGGAAATTGGTCGTGCGGCCGCCAACGATGTCGAGCACACCGTTCCGCTTATCCTTCGTGTAGCGTGCGCCCGCCGTCAGATGAAAGATATCGAAGCCCGCCGGCGTCCACGTTGCCTGACCAAAAACGCCATAGCTTTTCGCCCGGGCGCTGCTGTCACGCTGAAGGCTCCAGTTTTCGCGATTCCACAGAAGCGCGTTGTTGATGGTGTATCCAGTACCATTGGCATTCCAGGTGTTCGTCGTTGGCGTGGCCGCCAATTCCTTGACCTTCTCCCAGAAGTAGTAGGCACCGACCACATAATCGAGCGACTTCAAGCTGCCCACGGCCTGAAATTCCTGACTGAACTGATGCTGGTACAGCTCGGACAGAGAGTAGCGGCTGAAGCCCGTGTTAGGCGCATAAACCGTCCGGTGCGGTCCGCCGCTGTTGTCCCACTGGTGAACGCCGACCTGGCGGTAACCAGTGATCGACCGCAGCTCTAGCGCCGGCGAGATCTTGTATTTGATGGTGCCGGCGAAACCGTTGGTGCGATCGACGCTTGGCTGCTGCGGGACGCCGATCTCCGCCGTCTTCTGGCGATCGCCGCCCGTGACCTGAACGATGGGCGAGAGCGGTCGGATGCAGGGATTGGTGGTAACGCCGCCGACGGTCACGTTGCACGGCTGGCCATTGTAGACCAGCGTCGTGCCGTTGGTGCCGCCGTAAGTGCCGACGTTGTAGCCGTTGGGGTTGTAATTGATCAGCTGGCTGTAGTTGGGCGTGTTCTCATTCTTCGCCTGATCGTAGGACAGGTCGACGGTCAGCCCATCCACCGGTGTCCAGCGCGCGGCAACGCGGCCGCCGACGGTGTCGTGGTAGTTCCACCCCTTTTGGCCAGCGAGCGGGTTCTTCACCGTCGCATCCTGGTGGTCGTAAATCGCATCGAGCTTTACCGCGATGTTGGCAAAGGCGGGAAGGTCGATGTGCAGCGCGCCTTCCCGCGAACCGTAATTGCCCACGCCGACTGTGCCGCGAACACCAAACACGCCGGTCGGCGCCTTGGTGATGATGCTGACGGCACCGCCCTCGGTATTGCGGCCGAAGAGGGTGCCCTGCGGTCCGCGCAGAACCTCAATCCGGTCGATGTCGAGGAGAGCTGCGTTCAACCCCTGCTGCCGTGCAAGGTAGATGCCGTCGACGTAAACGCCGACGCCCTGGTCGCGCGCGGTCTGATTGGCGTCGAAAGGAACGATGCCACGGATGCCGACGGTGAGCGCCGACTGGCGCGCTTCGAAGGTCGCGACACGAAGGCTCGGGATCGAACCATCGCCAAGGTCGAGTAAGCTGGTGGCGTGCCGATCGGCCAGTGCTTGCGTGTTGGCGACGCTGATTGCGATCGGCGTGCGCTGCAAATTCGTCTCACGCTTCGTCGCCGTGACGACGATCGCCTGAAGACCGGCGTCATCTTGCGGTGCGCGCGGCGCATTCTCGATCACCGTCGACCCGGTTGCCGGCTGCGCCACGTCATCGGCCTGCGGCGCTGGTGGGAGCGGCGACGGGGTCGCGGGCGCATTGCTGGTCGTCTGTTCCTGCTGCGGGGTGTTGGTCGAGCCGGGGACGACCGCCTGCGCGAGGGCGATCGAAGCCGACGAAGCCAGCAGCGCACCGGTGAGTATTAGGCGAGCCGCGCGCGCGGAATTGCGGGTTGAGAGAGGAGTCGCGGCAACCGCGTCCTGCGAACGAATCTTCATGTTTAAACCTTTCCCCCAGGCCCGCTCCGGGCCGGATGAGGGCGGTCTAGGGGCGCGGCGGGTCAGGCTTGTGACGGGTCGCCGATCAGTTCGGTGAATCTGCTATTGCAGTTTTTTGACGGGCCCAGCGCTCTAAAAAAGCTTGGTCAGGAAATAGAACAGTGCACCCACGGCGGCCGAGGCCGGGATCGTGATCAGCCAAGCGATCATCACGCTACGCGCGACACCCCAACGCACTGCCGACGCGCGGCGGGCGGCACCGGCGCCGATCACACAGCCGGTGATCGTGTGGGTCGTGGACACGGGAATGCCATAATAAGAGGCGGTGAAAAGCATCGCCGAGCCGCCGAGCGAAGCGCTGAACCCCTGATGCTGGTTCAGCTTGGTGATGCGGCTGCCCATCGTCTCGATGATCCGCCAGCCGCCGGTAAGCGTGCCGAGCCCGATCGCGATGTAGCAACTCAGCGCCACCCAATGCGGGACGTGAAATTCGCCGTGGAGGTGCCCTGTCGAATAAAGAAGGACACTGATGATGCCCATGGTCTTCTGGGCGTCGTTGAGGCCGTGACCCAAGGAATAGGCGCCAGCCGAAACCAGGTGCAGGCCCCGAAAGGTTCGTTCGGCTCCGCGGGCTGTGGCCTTCACGCCTAGCCAGCTGGTCGCCAGCATGATGGCCATCGTCAGGAGCAGGCCCAGCGTCGGTGACAGCACGATCGCAATCAGCGTTTTGTTGAGGCCCGTCCATTGGATGCCCGTCATTCCGGCGTGTGCCACGCCGGCGCCAACCAGCCCGCCGACAAGGGCGTGACTGGACGATGACGGAATGCCCTTCAGCCAGGTGACGACGTTCCAGAACATCGCGCCGACGAGGGCCCCAAACACTACCGCGGGCGTCACGAGATCCTTGTCGATGATCCCTTTGCCGATGGTGTCGGCGACCTTGTGTAGTTGCGGCCATTGCAACGCGAGAAAGTAGGCGCCGAAATTGAAGAAGGCCGCAAAGGCCACGGCAGCAGCCGGGCTGAGGAGCCGCGTTCCCACCACCGTCGCGATCGAATTGGCGGCGTCGTGCAGGCCGTTCAGGAAGTCGAACGCCAGCGCGACGATGATCAGGCCGACCAGCAGCGGGAAAGCCAGCTCGTGCATCAGGCGTGGTCTATGACGATGCCGTCGATTTCGTTGGCTACATCCTCGAAGGCGTCCATCACCCGCTCGAGGTTCTTGAACACTTCGCGAGCGACCGCGAACTGCAGCGGACTGGCAGGCGCGTTCTGGAATGCCGTCTTCAGCCCCAGGGCATGGGTTTCGTCCGCGCGGCCCTCGAGGCTGACAAGCCGTCCGGTCAATTCATGGAGCCGAGCGCCGTTGGCGCCGACGTTGCGCAGTAGCGGCACCGCTTCGGCGAGCACCGAGGCCGCCTCATGGATCAGCTGCACGATCTCCTTCATCTCCGGGCGCAATTCCTTGAGCTCGTAGAGATCGATGGCGCGGGCGGAGGCAAGCATCTCGTCAATCGTGTCGTCCATCGCGCCGATCAGCGAAGTGATCGCCCCGCGATCGAACGGCGTCAGGAAGGTCTTGCGGACCTCGGTCAGGACCCGGCGAATGATGTCGTCGGCATCATGCTCACGGTCGCGGATGACCTTGAGCATCTCGCCCGTCGAGACATCGTCCTTGGACAGACTGAGCAGTGCGTCTGCCGCCCCGACGAGAGTCGCCGCATGGGCTTCGAACAAGCCGAAGAAATCACCCTTTTGGGGCAACAAGCGCTGGAACCAGCCGAACATCCGACCCCCTTTGAGTGGCGCGTCGGCTTAGTCTGCCGAAACGGCAGGGGCAACAGGCCTATCAGGCTTCCTGATCGAGCGAGTAACCTGCGGAGCGCACGGTCCGGATCAAGTCCGGGCGATCGCCGGCGTTGATGGCCTGGCGGAGACGCCGGACGTGGACGTCGACCGTGCGCACATCGATGTCCGGGTCGTGGCTCCATACTGCGTCGAGCAGACGCTCGCGCGAGAAGACGCGGCCAGGGTGCTCGAGAAAGTGGCGGAGCAGCCGGAATTCGGTCGGGCCGAGATTGATCAGCTCGCCGCCGCGGCGAACGCGGTGGGCAGCGGTGTCCATCTCAATGTCCGCATAAGCCAGGCGCTCGCCAGCCAAGGCCGGCCGGACGCGGCGCATAACGGCGCCGACCCGCGCGACCAGTTCGCGGGGGCTGAATGGCTTGGTAACGTAGTCGTCGGCGCCAGTCTCAAACCCGCGGATGCGGTCGCTCTCTTCACCGCGGGCGGTGAGAAGCATGATCGGCACATTCGCCGTGGTGGATCGGCGCCGAAGGCGGCGACAGACCTCGATGCCGCTGATGCCCTCGATCATCCAGTCGAGCAGGATGACGTCCGGCTTGACCTCGTCGACCAGGATCAGTGCTTCTTCGCCGTCGCCGGTGCGGGTCACGTCGTAACCCGACCGTTCGAAGTGGAAGGTCACGAGGTCCGCGAGTGCGCGGTCGTCCTCAACCAGCAGGAGGCGGGCGTTGGCCATGGCTATTTCGACTTGCCCGGGCGGTCGGCCATGTGGCGGCCGGTCGCAGCATAATAAACCATTTCCGCAATGTTGGTCGCGTGATCGCCGACCCGCTCCAAATTCTTGGCAACGAACAGCAGGTGGGCCGATTGGCCGATAGTGTGCGGATTCTCCATCATATGCGTAAGCAGGGTGCGGAAGATCGAATCATAGAAATCGTCGACCGCGCTGTCGCGTTCGCACACCCGCAGCGCCGCGTCGGCATCGCGTTCCACGAAAGCGTCGAGCACATCGTGAACCATCGCCGTCGCGATCCGCGCCATTTCCGGCAGGAGCGACAGCGGCTCGATCTTCCCCGCATGCTCCAGCATCGGCACACGCTTCGAGATGTTCTTGGCGTAGTCGCCGATCCTTTCGACCACACCCGAGATCTTGAGCGCGGCGACCACGTCGCGAAGATCGCCAGCCATTGGTGCCCGGAGCGCGATCAACTGGACCGCCCGCCGTTCCGTCTCCACCTCCAGCGCATCGAGCTTCTTGTCGTCGGCGATGACCTTCTGCGCGCCTTCGACGTCGCGCTGGACGAGGCAGCGCATCGCTTCTCCGATCGCATGCTCGGCGAGGCCGCCCATCTGGCTGATGAGGGCACGGAGCCGTTCGATATCTTCGTCGAAGGCCTTGAGCGTATGTCCGCTGGCTTGCTGCATATCTGCTCCGATCAGCCGTACCGGCCGGTGATGTAGTCCGTGGTGCGCTGCTGGCGCGGGTTGGTGAAGATTTCCGAGGTCTTGCCGTATTCGACCAGCTCACCGAGGTGGAAGAAGGCAGTCCGCTGCGACACGCGGGCGGCCTGCTGCATGTTGTGGGTGACGATCGCGATGGCGTAGCGGCCGCGCAGCTCGTGAATCAGTTCCTCGATCTTGGCGGTCGCGATGGGGTCGAGCGCCGAGCAGGGCTCGTCCATCAGGATGACTTCCGGATCGACCGCAATGGCGCGGGCGATGCACAGACGCTGCTGCTGACCGCCCGAGAGCGCCGTGCCGCTTTCGCCTAGACGGTCCTTCACCTCGTCCCACAGGCCGGCGCGCTTTAGCGAGCGTTCGACGATGCCTTCGAGCTCCGACTTGGAGGTCGAGAGGCCGTGAATGCGTGGACCGTACGCCACGTTCTCGAAGATCGACTTTGGAAACGGGTTGGGCTTCTGGAACACCATGCCGACTCGGGCGCGGAGTTGCACGACATCCATCGCCGGGCTGTTGATGTTCTCGCCGTCGAGCTCGATGTCGCCCGTCACCCGCGCCGCCGCGATGGTATCGTTCATCCGGTTGAGGCAGCGCAGAAACGTCGACTTGCCGCATCCCGATGGGCCGATGAAGGCGGTGACGCGGTCGTCGTAGATGTTGATCGAAATGTCCTTGAGCGCTCGCTTCTCGCCATAGAAGACGCTGACGTCGCGCGCGGACATCTTGGCCTCGCGGCCGGCGTCGTGCGCTTCCGGCGGCGCGGTCACCGACGGCTGAACATGGTCGAGCGCCGGCGCGGGCTCGGGCAATTCGCCGAGTTCCGTCGTGCGATCCTCCTTGGCTTCCGCGGCAATGGCCGCCGACGGCGTCGGCACCGGCGTCGTGGGTGTGATCGGCATCTTTTCTTTCATATCCATCACCAGCGGCGCTCGAAGCGGTTGCGAAGGTAGATTGCGAGCCCGTTCATGACGAGCATGAAGAGCAGGAGGACGATGATCGCCGCGCTGGTCTTCTCGACGAAGCCGCGGTCGACCTCATCGGACCAGAGGAATATCTGAACCGGCAGGACCGTCGCTGGTTGCGTGATTCCGCCCGGCGGCGCAGCAATGAAGGCGCGCATGCCGATCATCAGCAGCGGCGCGGTCTCGCCCAGCGCGCGGGCCATGCCGATGATGGTGCCGGTCAGGATGCCCGGCAGCGACAGCGGGAGGACGTGGTGGAAAACCACCTGCATCTTTGACGCGCCGACGCCGAGGGCCGCATCACGGATCGAGGGCGGAACGGTCTTGATGGCGTTGCGGCCGGCAATGACGATGACCGGCATTGTCATCAGCGCCAGCGTCAGGCCGCCGACCAGCGGGGCCGAACGCGGCAGGTTCATGACGTTGAGGAAGACGGCGAGGCCGAGTAGGCCAAAGATGATGGACGGGACCGCAGCGAGGTTGTTGATCGACACCTCGATCGCGTCGGTCCAGCGGTTCCGCCGCGCGAATTCCTCGAGATAGATGGCGGCCAACACACCGACCGGGAACGCCAGCAGCATGGTGATGAGGATCGTCAGGAACGTGCCCTTCAGTGCGCCCCAAACCCCTACTGAAGAACTGTCGGTGGAGTCGGAGGCGGTGAGGAATTGTACGTTGAAAGCGCCACGGAGCGCATCACGCTTGCCGACCAATCCCGCCAGCCGTTCGGAGGCCGCGTCGCCTTCACCCTTGGCGGCGACGTCGACATTGCTGTTGACCGGCAGCCAGAAGGTCTGCCGACCTGCGAGCAAATCCGGATTTGCGACGATGGCGTCGCCCAGCTTGCGTGCGGCGGCATCGCCGAACAATTGGGAGGCCGATGGCCCGTACGCGGCCACGGCAGCCTTGGAGACCGCGCCCGCAAGGTCCGCACCGGCAACCGTCTGGGCCGCGTCAGGACCGCGCAGGGCAGCCGGATCGAGGAACAGGTCGCTGCGGACGAAGTCGATCGGCAGGCGGGCTTCATAATGGACGAAGCCGCCGAAGCCGCGCGACGCCATTGTCACGAGCAGGAAGGCGAGGAACAGCACGGACAGCGCCACGGCGCCAAAGCCGAGCGACTTGAACCAGCGTTCCGACGCATAGCGGCGGCGGACCCGTTTCTTCATCGCGTCGCCGGTCCAGCGGCTGGGCGCGGCGCTACTCATATTGTTCCCGGTAGCGGCGCACGATGCGTAGCGCGATGAGGTTGAGCAGGAGGGTGATCAGGAACAGCGCGAGGCCGAGCGCAAAGGCGGCCAGCGTCTTGGCGCTGTCGAATTCCTGGTCGCCCGTCAGCAACTGGACGATCTGCGTCGTCACCGTGGTCACACTGGCGAACGGATTCGCGGTGAGGTTGGCGGCAAGGCCAGCAGCCATGACCACGATCATCGTCTCGCCGATGGCGCGGCTGACAGCGAGCAGAATGCCACCCATCACGCCCGGCAGCGCCGAGGGCAGTAATACCTTGCGGATCGTTTCCGAGGTCGTGGCGCCCATCGCCAGGCTGCCGTCGCGCATGGCTTGCGGCACGGCGGCGATCGAATCGTCGGCCATTGAGCTGATGAACGGAATGATCATGATGCCCATGACGAGGCCAGCCGCGAGCGCGCTTTCGCTGCTCGCCGAGCTGATGCCGATTGCCAGGCCGAAATCACGGACGGCGGGCGCGACGGTCAGCGCCGCGAAATAACCGTAGACCACGGTCGGGACGCCCGCGAGGATTTCGAGGATCGGCTTGAGCCACGAACGCAGGCGCGGCGGCGCGTATTGTGTGAGGTAGATTGCGCTCATCAGGCCGAGCGGCACCGCCACGATCATCGCAATGATCGCGCCGATGAAGAAGGTGCCCCACATCAGGGGGATCGATCCGAACGCGCCCGACGAGCCGGCTTGGTCAGCGCGGAGCGCGGTTTGCGGGCTCCAGTCGAGCCCGAACAGGAAGGACTGAACGGGCACCAGGCGGAAGAAACGCAGGCTCTCGAACATCAGCGACAGGAGGATGCCGAGCGTGGTCAGGATCGCGATCAGCGAGGCGGCGAACAGGAGGACCATGAGCCAGCGCTCGACGCCCGTGCGAGCGCGGAACTGGGGCGCACTGCGACGAAGCGCGAGTCCCGCCGCGACCAGTCCCGCGGCAATCGCGGCAAGACCACCGATCAGTGCATAACTTTGCTCGGCGTCGCGGACGCGCGGGGCGAGGGTCGTGGACTGAGCGTTATAGCCTTGCTGCAGGCGGCCATGGGCGATGTCGGTCGCTTCCGCGACGATCGCGTCGCGCTGCATGTCGAAGGTTGGGAGAGTCCGCCCCTCGGGGCTCGATAGTATTGACTGGCGGACCAGCCCCGATTGGACCGGCGCCCAAACCGCGAGGATCAGCAGCGCGGGGATCGCCGCCCACAGCAGCGCATAGGCGCCATGGTAGACCGGCAGCGAATGCAGCCGGCCCGCCGTGCGCAACCCACGCGCACGGCTGAAGCCGAGCCAGCCGGCTCCGGCGGCAATGAGCAGGATCGCGACGAGCGCGATGCCAAGGCTCATGTCAGGTCCCCGCGATCCGGAAGTTACTTGAGGATGCTGGGGTCGAGCGGCTTCAGCGCCGTCGACTGCTGCGTGGCCGCAGTGGCGTCCGCACCAGCGAACGGCACGAGGCCGCGGCGCTCGAGCGGCCCGCCGGTGCTCCACATCTTCGCATATTGCGCAATGAAGTCGCGCAGCTTGGGCTTGGCCGCCATGTGCTCGCCCTTCACGTAGACATAAAGCTTCCGCGCGCCGGGGTAGCTGAGGTTGGCGATAGTCGCCTCGGTCGGCGCCACGCCAGCGATCGTCACCGGACGAATCTTGTCTGCGTTCTGCTCGAGGTAGGAGTAGCCAAGGACACCCAGCGTGCCGGCATCGGCGGCAACCTTCTGCACCAGCAGATTGTCGTTCTCGCCGGCTTCGACAAAGGCACCATCTTCGCGAATCTTGGTGCAGACCTGCTTGTGCTGGTCCTCATTGCTCTTCTTGAGCGCCTTCATCGCAGGGTCGGTGTCGCAGCCCTTTTCGAGATACAGGTCGGCGAGGCTGTCGCGGGTCCCCGAAGTCGGCGGCGGGCCGAGCACGCGGATCTTGATCGCGGGCAGCGCCGGATTGACGTCTTTCCAGGTCTGCGCCTTGTTAGGGCCCTTACCGAACGGATTGGCGGCCAGCGCCTTGTAGATATCGGCCTGCGTCAGGTTCATCGCCGGACCCTGGTTCGATTCGATGATCGTCAGGCCGTCGATGCCGACCGGAACCTCGATGACGCTCTTCACGCCATTCTTCTGGCAGATGTCGTACTCGCTTTTCTTCATTTCTCGCGACGCGTCCTCGACATCGGGAAACTGGCTGCCGACGCCCGCGCAGAACAGCTTCATGCCCGCACCCGTACCGGTCGATTCGACGGTGACGCCGACGCCCGGGTTGGCGCGCATGAATTCTTCCGCGACCGCCTTGGTGAAGGGATAGACGGTCGACGAGCCGACCACACGGATGTCGCTGGCCGAACCGCTCGACCCGCCGCCGTTCGATCCGCAGGCCGCGACCAGCGCGACGAGGGGCAGCGCCACCAAATTCTTGTGCACGAGCAATTCTCCGCAATGTCTTGATTTGCAGGTCCCGCCCTAGCGACAGTTCGGCGAATGCCGCGTGACGGTTCGATTGCAGTTCTGTGACATGGCGTTCGCGATTGCGTGCGCCGGGAGAACAGGCGTAGTCGGCTTGCCATGGCCAAAGATTTCCAGAGCTTCGCGGCGCTCCACCAGCCCGGCAACCCCGTCGTCCTCTACAATATTTGGGACGTGGGAAGTGCGCTCGCGGTGGTCGAGGCTGGCGCCCGAGCGCTGGCAACGGGCAGCCATCCCGTCGCTGATGCCAATGGCTGGCCCGACGGTCAGCAGGTGCCGATGGATTTCGTCTTCGACAATGCGCGGCGGATCGTCGGCGCCGTCGACGTCCCGCTGACGGTGGACTTCGAAAGTGCCTATTCGATCGACCCAGCTGAGGGCGCTGCCAACGTTGCGCGACTGAAGGAAACAGGCGCAGTCGGCTGCAATTTCGAAGATCAGGTGATTGGCGGCGATGGCGTGCAGCCGCTCGACGAGCAGGCCCGCCGGATCCGCGCGATTCGCGATGCAGTCCGCAGCGACTTCTTCATCAACGCGCGGACGGACCTGTTCCTGAAAACGCAGATCTATGACGACGCGCTGGTCGACCAGGTTATCGAGCGTGGCAAGGCTTTCGCGGACTCGGGCGCGAGCGGATTCTTCGTGCCTCGCCTGGCCGACCCAGCGCAGATCGAGCGTATCGTCGCTGCGGTGCCACTACCGCTGAACGTCATCGCCTTCCCCGGCGCGCCGGACAAAAAGGTCTGGGCCAACGCGGGTGTGGCGCGGATCAGCCACGGCCCCTTCCCGCACCGCGCCTTGATGGCGAAGCTGACGGAAATGGCGCGCGACGCGATCGGCTAAGCCCGGCCGAATTTCCACCAAGGCTGGCGGGGACCGGACTTGAGCACAGTCCGACGGAAGAGCTGCGCTCCGAAGCGCAGGATGACGGCGATCCAGATCGCCTGCCAGACGATTCCCGCGAGATGCGGCCACAGACGCGGGTCCTCCGCCGCCCGCGCGATCATTGCCATAGGGGACGAGAGCGGAAATGCCGTCGCCGCAATGCCGCCTAGCGAGTCCGGACTGCCAACCGAGCGCGCGGCGAAGCCAAACAGGAGTACCTGCGCGAAGGTGGCTGGAAGAGACATCGTCTGCACTTCGCGAGCCGTCGAAGCCTGGGCGCCGATCATCAAAAAGGCCGCGCCGAACAACAGGTAGTTCATCCCGAAGTAGATGACAGACAGCGTCAGGAAGATTGGCCAGCCGACGGCCGGCACGGGCAAGGTGGCGACGCCGCCAGTCTTGACGAACTGGATCAGCAGCGCGCCGCACCCCATCCACACCAGCAGCGCCAGCACCGAAGCTGAGAGCATCGCGAAGAGCTTGCCGACGAACATCGCGTCGATCGGGATCGCGGCCGCGATGACCTCAATCACCTTGTTCGATTTTTCCTCGATCAGCTGGGACAGCACCATGGTCGAGAGCATCAGCGTCAGGATGAACAGGATGGTCTGCGCGATCTGCGCGGTATCCGTCCGCTGACTGTTGGTCGCACCGGACGAAGGCGCATCGTCGTGTACCGCGAAGTCGGGCTCGCGTGTCGCCGATCCCACCCGAGCGTTCGAAATGATCAGCTGCAACTGCCCGACCGTGTCGCCATCATTCGCCAGCGCGCCGACCAAGCGCGGATTGTCCAAGCCACCGCTGAGAACCGCTCGGATGGGCGGCGCGGGGCTGTTGAGAAGATGCTTCTGTTGCGCGGCGAGATCGGGCCCGGGTGCGTATCCGACCAGGGACACGAGATGCTCGTCTCCGACGGCCCGCGCCACCTGCTCTCGCGCGGCTGTCAGCTTGGCGAAGTCCGACTTGTCGCCGATGACTGCCACGACGGGCCGGTGGTTCTGCGCCGCTACTCGTGCGCTGATGGAGCTGAAGACCCCCCCGAACAGCAGTGGGAATAGAGGCGCGAGTAGGAAAAAGATGAAGGCTTTCGACAATACCGTCGCCGAGAAATCGCGGCGGGCAATGACGAAGGCGGAGCGAAAAAAGCGGGTCATGCGGCTTTCTCCTGGCCCATGGCCGCGGCGGCGGCATCACCGGCGATAGACACGAATGCATCGTGCAGTCCCGGTCGTTCGATCGCCAGTGTCTCGATCCCGGCCCCACCGTCTATTAGCGCCTTGAGAAGTGGCTCGGGCCCGCCGGCCGGCAGTTCGAAAACGAACTCGCCTCCTTCCTTCAGCGCGCCCCCCGGAATTGCGGCGCGCCACGGGCCGTCGACAGCGCGCGTTCGCAAGCGCACGATCGGACGGAGCCGGGCGCGAGCCTCGTCAACCCGGCCGTCGAACGCGACCTTTCCCTTGGCGATAATGGCGATTTGCTCGCACAGGCGCTCCGCATGGGCGATGACGTGCGTCGAGAAAATGACCGTCACTCCGCCATGCGCCTCTCGCCGGATCATTTCTTCAAGGCGCGCCTGATTGATTGCGTCCAGGCCGGAGAACGGCTCGTCGAGAACGATCAGCCGCGGCTTGTGGACGATGGTCCCCAGCAACTGCACGGTTTGCGCCATGCCTTTCGAGAGGTTCCGGATCGGCTTTCTGGCCCACTCCCCGAGATTGTGTTCCGCCAACAGAGCATCCGCGCGGCGCCGTCCTTCGGCGACGGGCAAGCCGCGCAGGGCGCCCATGAATGCAATTGCGTCGCGGGCATGCATTGCCGGGTACAGACCCCGTTCTTCCGGAAGATAGCCGATCTCCGGCGCGGCCTCGATGGGCCGTGAACGGCCCAGGACCGTCTGGCTTCCACTGGACGGGTCGATGATCCCCAACAGCATCCGCAGCGTCGTCGTCTTTCCGGCGCCATTGGGTCCAAGCAGGCCAAAAATCGAGCCGGTCGGGACCGCCAGGCTGACCCCGTCAACGGCCCGCGTATCGCCGAAATCTTTGACCAGGTCGTGAGCCTCAACGGCGAATGCGCTGGAAACAGCCATGGCACCTTTAACCTCGATCAACACTTCCGCTCCGCTCGCCGCACCATCGTTCAATTCATCGTATTCACCGAACGTCAACGCTTGGTAATCACATACTGCTAGGTATGTAATCGGTTACATGGCTGTGTGGCTTATCACTCAATGAGACGTTTTCGGGGTCGCGACGGGCCCAACTGCCGGGCCATCGTCGCCGGGGCGTCCGGGGCGATCGGCGAATTGTGCGCCCGCGCCTTGGCCGGCGATAAAGTCGAACTCGTGCTGGTCGACATCGACCGAATGATGGTGAATCGTCTCGCCGAGCAACTGGGCGCTCACGCCCACGGCCTCGATGTCTTGTCCGACGCTAGCGTCCGGCAATTCATGCGTTCGATCGACGACCGGCCGATGTGCGGCAACCTGTTGGTGAACGCCGCGGGCGCGGGATACGTCCGCACGCTGGGGATGACGCGCATGACCAGTGCGTTTGCGAAGCTGGTCCGCGCGAGTTCCAGCACCGTCGTCAACATTGCATCCCCAGGCCCGCAGCGGGATCCCTACCGGCACGCTGGTTCGCAACTGGGCTTTCATCGCGCCGCCGAAGATCTTGCAAGCGCCATCAACCGGCCCGACATGCAGGTGCTAACGTTCGGCACCGCCGATCCGCCCCACCTCATCCTGGACGCGTTGCGGCAGTGGCAGAGCCTTTGCACGGCTTCGGTGCAGACCGGCTGGAACAGCAGTCTTGCTCTTAGGGCCGGAGGTCGACAGTAAGAGGGACCGTTAACCACGAGGTTACAACGATTCCCTCCGGTTCTGTAAACGCGGATCAGCAGCAAACTCGGCAGCGCCTCCTCGCCGAGGCGCGACGAATCTTTTTGAGAAACGGGTATCAGGCGACCACGCTGGACGAGATCGCAAGCGCGGCCGGCTTCACAAAGGGCGCCGTTTACTGGCACTTTCCCAACAAGCGGGCCTTATTCCTCGCGCTGGTCGCCGAGAGCGTGGAAATAAACATGACGGCGCTCGAAGGCCTGGTTGCCTCGGCCACTGCTGATCCAGACAAGCTCAAGGCGTTACTGGGCGAGTGGATTGATGGGATGGATGCACGCGCCAGCCTGCCCGCCTTCGGCGCCGAGTTGGAGATCGAATCGCGCCGGGATCCGGAAGTCCGATCCATTCACCAGCGAATGATTGTCGAACACGAAGAAAAGCTGGCGGCGTTCCTTCACCGTTATTTCCAGGCCGTTCGCGAGACGCCCGCGATGACGCCGATGGAATTGGCGCGCGCGCTGGTGACGATCTACAAGGGCTTTGCGCTGTCACGTCAGAATCGGCCAATCGACCCGCCCAATTCCGCGCTGGTTGTCAGGCACTTGCTGGGGCTGCCCGTGACCCCCAATGACCACATGGATGGACAGGCTTGAAGACCAGATCCGGACAGAAGCGGAGCGGCTAGGGTTCGCGACCTGCGGATTCACGCCCGCTAACGGCGCGGATGCTGCCGGTCTGGAACTTCGGCAGTGGCTTGAAGCTGGGCATCACGGCACGATGGGCTGGATGGAATCCCGGGCGGCTCATCGAGTCTCGCCGCTCGCGCTCTGGCCCGAGGCTCGTTCGGCCATCGCGCTCGGCATGAGTTACGCGCCGGCGACCGATCCCCTGGCGCTCGCCAATCAGCCGGAAATCGGGCGGATTTCGGTCTACGCGCAGGGCGGCGACTATCACAAAACGGTCAAGAAGGCGCTGAAGGCCCTGGCGCGCTTCATCGTCGGCCAGGCTCCTTCGGAGCTGAAGGTCTTCGTGGACACCGCGCCGGTAATGGAAAAGCCGCTCGCGCAGGCCGCGGGAATCGGCTGGCAGGGCAAGAACACGAATTTGGTCAGCCGGGATCACGGTTGCTGGCTGTTCCTGGGAGTCATTCTAACCAGCCTGGAGTTGCGGCCAGACCCGCCTGCCGGTCCGGGACAGCATTGCGGAAGCTGCGCGCGCTGCCTGAGGGCCTGTCCGACCGACGCCTTCGACGGTCCGCACCGAATCGACGCGCGGCGCTGTATTTCGTACCTTACGATCGAGCACGACGGGCCCATACCGCTGGAATTCCGTGCCGCCATGGGCAACCGGATTTATGGCTGCGATGACTGCCTGGCGGTCTGCCCGTGGAATCGCTTCGCCGATGCAGCCGCCGCAAATCGAGCCTTCCTGCCCCGTGCCGAACTGGCGGCGCCGCGCCTTGGCGATCTGCTCGCGCTCGACGATGCGGCGTTCCGCGAGATGTTCGCCGGGTCGCCGATCAAGCGCGTCGGCCGCAACCGGATGATCCGCAATTGCCTGATTGCCGCGGGCAACAGCGGAGACGTCGCGCTAGTGCCGTCGGTCGAGCCCTTGCTGACGGACCCGGACCCGGTGGTCGGCGAGGCTGCGCGGTGGGCGCTCGATCAGATCGCGGCGTTGCGCAGAGAGAATATGCACGCGGACTGATCGATGTCCCCGCCGGTCAGGTTGCGGGTGTCGACATGGGTGACCTTCAGCGTTGCAGCGCTGCCCGTCGGATAGAGATAAGCATCCATGATGCACCGCCGCCCACGGAACTGCAGCTTCAGGCTGGATCCTTCGCGGATTTGCAGCGCGGGCGTGCCGAAGCGCCCGACCAGTTCCTGGGTCGTCAGCCCTGTTAGGGCGCTTCCAGCCTCGGGAGCCTGAACTGGCGGCGGTGGCGTAGTGGCGACGGTTTCCGGCCGCGGGGCGCAGGCGGCGACGAGCGAAACGATGGCTAAGGGGACAAAGTGGCGCATGATCGGACGATGGACTGCGATCATCGCAGGCGCAATGTTGCGAGCCGGTGAACAGGCGGCTAGGCGGCGCGCTTTCCCAATCGTCCGGAGTTAATGATGCCCGATCCGCGCCTCGATGTCCTGTGCATCGGCAATGCCATCGTCGACGTGATCGCCAATGCAGGCGACGACTTTCTGACGAAGGAAGGCCTGGTCAAAGGCTCGATGCGGCTGATCGACGCGGAAGAGGCCGAGCGCCTCTACGCGCACATGGGGCCCGCGCATCAAGTCAGCGGCGGTTCCGCCGGTAACACCGCGGCGGGCGTTGCGGCGCTAGGCGGGCGGGCAGGGTTCATCGGGCAAGTCGCGCCGGATCAACTGGGCCAGTTTTACCGGCACGACCTGACCGCGACCGGGGTGGAATTCATCACGCCGGCCACGAACGTCGGCGAACCCACCGCGCGGTCGATGATTCTGGTGACGCCCGACGGCCATCGGACAATGAATACCTTCCTCGGGGCTGCCCAGCATCTGCCGCCCGCGGCGCTGGACGAGGCGCAGATCCGCGACGCCGCCATCCTCTACCTGGAAGGTTATCTGTGGGATCCCGAGACGCCGCGCTCGGCAATGGTCCGGGCCATCGACGTTGCGCGCGACGCGGGCCGCAAGGTTGCCTTCACGCTGTCGGACACGTTCTGCGTCGACCGCCATCGTGACGGCTTCACCAAGCTGATCGAGGACGGGCAGATCGACATCCTGTTCGCCAACCAGGCGGAAATCGAGGCGATGGCCGGGGTGGCCCATCTGGACAGCGCCGTCGGCGCCTTTGCGGACAAGGTAGAGACGCTGGTCGTGACGCGGTCCGAAGATGGGGCCCTGGCGACTCGCGGCGGCGAACGCGCGGAAGTTCCTGCGCAACCGATCCATGAATTGGTGGATACGACCGGCGCCGGCGACTTGTTCGCCGCCGGCTTCCTGCTCGGCACGGCCCGTGGCCGCAGCCTGGAGGATTGTCTCCGGCTTGGCGCGATCTGCGCTGCCGAAGTGATCCAGCATTACGGCGCGCGCCCCGAGGCGAACCTCAGGGCGCTGGCCGGCGGCCTCGCCGCTTAGTTTCGATCGTCCGGCGGGACCGGCGCACCCGGCATCGGCGCAATGCCGATCGAGCCCGGTGCGTCGGCGGCTAGCTCCGGCACCTCCGTGATGCCGCGGCCGACGTGGCTGTTGCGATATCCGTAGAGGAAATAGATCACGAGGCCGATCACCGTCCACGAGACGAACAGCAGCTTGGACTCGATGTTCAGGTTGAGGAACAGCAGCGCGCAGCCGGCGATCGACAGCGGCGCCACGAGATACAGCGCCGGCGTGCGGAACGGCCGCGGACGGCTGGGATCCTTCCTGCGCAAGATCATCACGCCCAGCGAGACCGCCGCGAACGCGAACAAGGTGCCGGCGTTCGAATAATCGGCCAGGGTGCCGACCGGCAGGAACGCCGCCGCAATGGCAACGAACACGCCGGTCACGATGGTCACGACGTAAGGCGTCTGGAACCGCGGGTGCACGGCCGACAGGCGCTCGGGCAGCAGGCCGTCGCGCGCCATCACGAAGAAGACGCGGGTCTGGCCGTACATCATCAGCAGCACGACGGACGGCAGCGCGATCGCTGCCGCAAGACCGACGAGGTTGCCGAACAGCGGGTTCGAGACTTCACGCAGGATGTGCGCGAGCGCTTCCTTCGAGCAGACCGTCGGCGCATGCGCCGCCTGGCAAGCGGCCGAGGCATACAGTTCGGGTGAGCCTTCCTTGAAAAACTGGCCGGTGGCCGGATCCATCAAGGGCTGTGCGCCATAGGCACCGACCACACCGGCGGCAACGAGCAGGTAGAAGACCGTGCAGATCAGCAAGCTGCCGATCAGACCGATCGGCACGTTGCGCTGCGGATCCTTCGTTTCTTCGGCGGCCGTCGAGACGGCGTCGAAGCCGACGTAGGCGAAGAAGATCGACGCCGCGGCACCGAGAATGCCCGTCCCCGACGCGCTCAGGGGATTGCCCCAGCCGCGCGGCGCGAACGGTTCGAAGTTCGCCGCATGGCCGCTGATCATGGGCAGCGTGATGATGAGGAACAGGGTTAGCGCGGTGATCTTGATCACCACCAGCACGGCGTTGAACGTCGCGCTTTCCTTGGTGCCGATGACAAGGAGCGTAGTCACCAGGGCAACCACGATCACGGCCGGCAGATTGATCATTCCGCCGAGCTCGCCGCCTTGAAGGAAGCCCCACTGAATCTGCGGCCCGACCTTCAAGGCATGGGGTATGTGGACGCCGACGCTATCGAGCAACCCGCTGATGAAGCCGGACCAACCGACCGCCACCGCGGAGGCGCCGAGTGCATATTCGAGAATAAGTGCCCAGCCGACCAGCCAGGCGACCAACTCGCCCATGACGGCATAGGAGTAAGTGTAAGCGGAGCCTGCGACCGGGACCATCGAAGCGAGTTCGGAGTAGCAGAGCGCTGCGACCGCGCAGACTGCGCCGGCGACGATGAAGCTGATCATCATGCCCGGCCCCGCCTTCTGGGCGGCGGTGGCGGTCAGCACGAAGATGCCGGTGCCGATGACGGCGCCGATGCCGAGCAGGGTCAGCTGGAATGCGCCGAGCGAGCGCTTTAGAGACTTCTTCTCGGCTGTCGCCAGGATGTCGTCCATCGACTTGACACGTCCGCGTCCAACCGCGCGCGGTGCTGCTGTTGCCATCTCACTCCCCTAAGAATTCTTGGCCGCGACCCTAGCGGCTGTCATCATGAGGGCAATCCCCCTTCGACCGGCGGCATTAGCGGGCCAGCATCGGTCCCAGCGGGCGGCCCGCGAAGATGTGCACGTGCAGATGCGGCACTTCCTGGCCGGCGTTCAACCCCGCGTTCGCAAGCAGGCGGTAGCCGCTTTCGACCAGTCCCGCCTCACGGGCGATCTTGCCAACCGCACGGACGAAGGCGGCGATTTCCTCGTCCGAGCCCCGCGCCGAAAAATCGTCCCACGACACGTAGGCGCCTTTGGGGATGACGAGGATATGGGTCGGCGCCAGCGGATTGATGTCGTTGATCGCCAGCGTCTGCTCGTCTTCATAAACCCTGGTGGAGGGTATTTCGCCACGCAGGATGCGCGCGAAGATGTTGCCGTCGTCATAGGCTTCCGTCGCATTGATCGGCATCAGCAGGACTCCGCTTGACCGCGCTCGCTCGACCGCTACCACGAAAGCGATGACTGACGAGACCCCTGAAAGCCTGATTCCGTACGACGAGATCGTGCAGGACGCGCTGCGAGCGGTCGTCAGCCGTGTGCTCCGCGAGGTCGAGCAGACCGGCACGCTGCCGGGTGAGCATCATTTCTACATCACCTTCAAGACGCGGGCGCCCGGGGTGTCGATCCCCAAGCATCTGCTCGAACGTTTTCCCGACGAGATGACCATCGTCATCCAGCATCGCTTCTGGGATCTGAAAGTCGAAGAGGACAATTTCTCGGTCGGCCTGTCGTTTGGCGGCGTCCCCGCGATGCTGCATGTTCCCTTCGCCGCGGTGACGCAGTTCCACGATCCCGCCGTTGAGTTCGCACTGACGTTCCAGGCCGCAGCCGAGATGCAGCCGGATGAGCACGAAGCGGCCGAGAACGATACGCCGGCCGAAGAGGAAAGCGTGGCCGATGCCGAGCCGCGAGAAGACGGTTCCAACGTCGTCAGCGTGGATTTCACCCGCAAGAAGTAGCCGCGGTTCGCCCTGAACTTGTCGAAGGACTGATTTTTCTCTTTAGCGCGGCGCAAAGAAGGCAGGGCTTCGACGAGCTCCGCCGGAACGCTCAGGAGACATCATGCCCAACGACACGCGCAGCGAAACCGACAGCTTTGGCCCGATCGACGTCCCGGCCGACGCTTATTGGGGTGCGCAGACCGAACGGTCGATCGGCAATTTCCCGTTCGGCCCGCGCGAGCAGATGCCGATCGAGATCGTCCACGCGCTCGGTTTCGTGAAGCAGGCGGCTGCGCGGGTAAACGCGCGAATCGGTGGGCTCGACCCGAAGCTGGCGGAAGTCATTCAGCAGGCGGCTGCGGAAGTTGCGCGCGGCGATCTCGACAGCCAGTTCCCGCTCGTCATTTGGCAGACGGGTTCGGGGACGCAGTCGAACATGAATGCCAATGAGGTCATCGCCGGGCGGGCCAACGAGATCCTGACCGGCAGGCGTGGCGGCAAGGACCCGGTTCACCCCAACGACCACGTCAACAAGGCGCAGTCGTCGAACGACAGCTTTCCGACAGCGATGCATATTGCCGCGGCGCGCGGCGTGAACGACAAGCTGCTCCCAGCGCTGCGCCTCATGCATGCACGGTTGGCCGATCAAGCCGAACGCTGGGACCGCATCGTCAAGATCGGTCGCACGCACCTGCAGGACGCGACGCCGCTGACGCTCGGGCAGGAATTCTCCGGCTATGCCGCGCAGATTGCCGACTGCATCGAGCGGGTCGAGGGTGCCCTGCCCCGCGTGTTCCGCCTGGCGCAGGGCGGCACGGCGGTCGGGACTGGCCTGAATGCGCCGGCGGGATTCGCGAACGAATTTGCCAAGGAAGTCGCGAACCTGACGCAGCTGCCGTTCACCTCGGCTCCGAACAAGTTCGCCGAGCTGGCGGCCCATGACACGCTGGTCGAGTTGTCAGGCATCCTCAACACCATCGCCACCGCGCTGACGAAGATCGCCAACGATATCCGCCTCCTCGGCTCCGGCCCGCGTTGTGGGCTCGGCGAGCTCAAGCTGCCGGAGAACGAGCCGGGGAGCTCGATCATGCCGGGCAAGGTGAATCCGACCCAGGCGGAAATGCTGACGATGGTGGCGGCGCAAGTCGCGGGCAATTGCGTCGCGGTCACGATCGGCGGCATGCAAGGCCACCTCGAGCTTAACGTCT
Organism: Sphingomonas flavescens; assembly: GCF_030866745.1. Taxonomy (NCBI): domain Bacteria; kingdom Pseudomonadati; phylum Pseudomonadota; class Alphaproteobacteria; order Sphingomonadales; family Sphingomonadaceae; genus Sphingomonas; species Sphingomonas flavescens. The sequence goes on from NZ_CP133016.1 coordinate 1,611,797, forward strand.
TCAAGCCGATGATCGGCGCTAACGTGGTTCGCTCGATCAACCTGCTGTCGATCGGAATGACGAGCTTCACCGAGCGGATGCTCGATGGCGCGGAGCCGGACGAGGATCGCATTGCCGAGTTGATGAATCGGTCGCTGATGCTGGTCACCGCGCTTGCGCCGGAGATCGGCTACGACAATGCGGCGGCCATCGCCAAGCATGCGCACAAGAAGCGGCTGACGCTGAAGGAAGCGGGCCTTGAGCTCGGACTGGTCGACGAAGAAACCTTCGATCGCGTGGTCAAACCGGAGACGATGCTGGGGCGTTAAAGCGCCAGATTCAGCCGGACGCCGAGATTATCGATGCCGGGGTTCTCCCGGCCGCGCAGCTGGGCGTGGCTCATGTGCACCCAGCTCGCCTCGGCGCTCAGCCGATCGTTGATCCGCGTCCCGATGCCGATTTCGGGTTCGAACAGGACGCGGCTGCCGAAGGCAATCCGATCCGTCCGGTAATATTTACCGGCCGAGCCGTCGTGAATTGCAATGCCGAGTCCCGGGCGGATGTAGAAGCCGCCGCCAACGCCGAACTTCGCCGACAGTCCGGTGGCGGCGTAGCTGGTGTCGCCCGCCGTGTTCAGCGCTCCGAAGGCATACCATTGCAGCGGCGTCTTCCCGATCCTTCCGCCGCGATAGCCGACCTGGAGATCAAATCCCTGTTCGAAGCCGCTGAGGTCGGTGGGAAGTTTCACGTCGTGGACGTAGACCCCGCCAAAGACTTCGCCGGCGGTCGCCGCGCTCGAAGTCGTAACCGCCAGCAGGGCTGCGCAGCCCATTGCGAACTTCCTCAAACCGAGCTCTCCCCAACAACGTCGGCTCCACAACACGCGGAAACGGCAATGGTGCCCTAGCGACCCGCCTGCCATGCCTGCAACGTCTGGTTCGGCGCGATCAAGGCAATGACGTTGAGCGTGAGATTGTCACGGATGACGAACAGTGGGGTAACTTCCAGGGCAATCAGCGCAATTGCGCTCGCCCAAACCGGAAGCTTTCGAGCGATCAAGAACCCCAGCGCCATCATGCCGACGTCCGAAAGCGAGTTGAGGACGCTGTCCCCGGTGTAGCCAACGGCCGCGGTCGTCGCCCGATAGCGATCAATGATCATGGGGGTGTTTTCGGTGATCTCCCACGCGCACTCGATGAGTAGCGCGACAACGAACCGCCAACCCACCGGCCAGCGCCGCGCGGCGAGCCAGAGTAAAGCATAGAACAGGAAGCCGTGGACGACGTGGCTGAAGCTGTACCAGTCGCTCAGCATCTGGCTGGTGCGCGGACTGTCGCGCGACCCGACCCATAAATCGACCGCGCCGCAAGTGCAGATTGGGTTCCGTCCCATTGCCAGCAGGACGGCGGCAGTCGCGATTACGATGGCGAGGGCAGCGAAGATCCACAGGCGCGACGGCTTCATTGGCCTGACTGTGCAGACTGCGGCGCGGGGACGCAATCAGCGGTGACGCATTGCGCGATGTGCCGGGGACTGACAGATGATGTCGAATGCTGCGCGCCTACGGACCCGGATGCGATGGAAGTCTCGTCGAGGCCAAGCTGACAAGCATCCCCGACACGGCGACCTGGGTCGACCTCGAAGAGCCGACCGAGGAAGAAGAGAAACTTGTCGAACGGTGCATCCGGATGGACGTGCCCACCGAAGACGAGATGGCCGAAATCGAGCCCTCCAGCCGGCTCTACGAAAAGGGCGGCGCGCTCTACATGACGGTCAGCGTCCTTTACGGCCTCGAAGACGGACAGCCCAAAACGACCCCCATCAGCTTCGTGCTAGCCAATAATCGGTTGGTCACCGTGCGCTATGCAACGCCAAAGCCGATCCGCGCCTTTTCGGACCATGCACGCCGGGACGGCGATCTCGTCCGCGATGCGCCGACTGCCCTGTTCCGCATGCTGGATGCGCTCATCGATCGCCTGGCCGACGAGCTGGAGAATGTCAGCGGCGACATGGAGCAATTGTCCGCGCATATCTTCCACCAGAAGATGGAAGAGCGCCGCATTCCGGCCAAGCGGCTGACCGCATTGCTCACCCGGATCGGGCGAACCCAGTCACTGCTGACGAAGATCCGTTACTCCGCCGTCAGCACGATTCGGATGCTTAGCTTTCTTTCCGGCGCCAACCGTTTCCAGGGGGTCGACCAGAACGACTTCAAGAATCATCTTTCGAGCCTGAGCACCGACGTTCACAGCCTGTCGGAGCATGCCAGCTTCCTATCGGACAACGTCACGTTCCTGCTCGACGCCTCGCTCGGCCTAATCAGCATCGAACAGAATGCGGCGATGAAGCTGTTCAGCTGGGCAGCGATCATCTTCCTGCCGCCGACCCTGATCGCCGGCGTCTTCGGCATGAACTTCCACTACATGCCGGAACTGGACTGGCATTACGGCTATCCGGTCTCGCTCGCCGTCATGCTGGCGAGCGCGATCGGCCCGTACCTGTTCTTCAAATGGCGCGGCTGGATCTAGGCGATCTGCGAGAAGGAGATTGCCGGCGTTTCCTCGGCGGTTGCGATGGCCGCCGCGCGACGGCGCGCCAAGGCCGCGTAAGCGAGAGCCAGCTCGCCCGCGATTTCCACCCGCTCCGGCTGATCCTTCGAGCAGGCCGCAGCGCGGGCTTCGGCAGCACGGCGTCGAAAATATTCGGTGTCGTGGGTCACGGTAGTGGCCTCCCTGCTTCGTTGTTCACCACATTTATTGCACCTGCGAGACGAATACGAGTGGCGCGGCGACAATCTGGCGCAGACGATTATCAGCTTAGCGCAAAATTACCCATTTGACTGACCGATTTGCGGCGCCTCGCGCGGGTTGCTAAGCGCGCCCCGGCGCCCATTTCCAACGCAGCCCCAGAAAGACAGCAATGATTCCTACCGGCCAGGACAGCCTCGGCACCCGCACGACATTGAACGTCGAGGGTAAGACTTACGCTTATTATTCGCTGGCGAAGGCCGCGACGACGCTGGGCGACGTGTCGCGACTACCCTTTTCCATGAAGGTCCTGCTGGAGAATCTGCTGCGCTTCGAGGATGGCACGACCGTCACCAAGGACGACCTGCAGAGCATGGCGGACTGGCTGAAGGAGCGGCGGATCAATCGCGAGATCCAGTATCGCCCGGCCCGCGTGCTGATGCAGGACTTCACCGGCGTCCCCGCGGTGGTCGACCTCGCCGCGATGCGCGACGCGATGCGGCAGCTGGGCGGGGATCCGCAGAAGATCAACCCGCTGGTGCCCGTGCATCTGGTGATCGACCATAGCGTGATGGTCGACGAGTTCGGCACCCCGAAGGCGTTCGAGAAGAATGTCGAATTCGAATATGAGCGCAATGGCGAGCGCTATGAGTTCCTCAAGTGGGGCAGCCAGGCGTTCGACAATTTCAAGGTCGTGCCGCCGGGCACCGGCATCTGCCACCAGGTGAACCTGGAGCATATCGCGCAGGGCGTGTGGACGGGTGAGGACCAAACCGGCGAGAAGGTCGCTTATCCGGACACGCTGGTTGGGACCGACAGCCACACGACGATGGTCAACGGCCTCGGCGTGCTCGGCTGGGGGGTCGGCGGGATCGAGGCCGAAGCCGCGATGCTCGGCCAGCCCGTCAGCATGTTGATTCCCGAAGTGGTTGGCTTCCGCCTCTCTGGCGAACTTAAGGAGGGCATCACCGCTACCGACCTCGTGCTGACCGTGACCCAGATGCTGCGCCAGAAGGGCGTCGTCGGCCGCTTCGTCGAATTCTACGGCCCCGGCCTGGACAACCTGCCGCTCGCCGACCGCGCGACGATCAGCAACATGGCGCCCGAATATGGCGCGACGTGCGGCTTCTTCCCGATCGACGAGCGCACCATCGATTATCTGAAGCTGACCGGCCGCGACGAGGATTCCATTGCGCTGGTCCGCGCCTATGCGCAGGTGCAGGGCCTGTGGCGCGATGCGAACTCGCCCGATCCCTTGTTCACCGACACGCTCGAACTCGACATGAGCACCATTGAGCCGTCGCTGGCCGGGCCCAAGCGCCCGCAGGACCGCGTGCTGCTAAGCGAGCTTGACGATCAGTTTAACGCCGAGCTGGACAAGACCTACAAGAAGGGTTCGGACCCGCGCGTGGCGGTCGAAGGGGAAAGCTACGACTTCGGCAATGGCGATGTCGCCATCGCCGCCATCACCAGCTGCACCAATACGTCGAACCCGTCGGTGTTGATCGCCGCCGGCCTGGTCGCCCGCAAGGCGCGTGAGAAGGGGCTGACGAGCAAGCCGTGGGTCAAGACCAGCCTCGCGCCCGGCAGCCAGGTGGTCACCGATTACCTGACCGAGAGTGGCCTCACGGAAGACCTGAACGCGCTCGGCTTCGACCTCGTGGGCTATGGCTGCACGACCTGCATCGGGAATTCCGGGCCGCTGCCCGAGCCGATCAGCAAGGCGATCAACGACAACGACCTGGTCGCCGCGAGCGTGCTTTCGGGCAACCGCAACTTCGAAGGCCGCGTGTCGCCCGATTGCCGCGCCAATTATCTGGCGTCGCCGCCGCTAGTCGTCGCCTATGCGATAAAGGGCACCGTGCGCTCGGACATGGTCAGCGAGCCGATCGGCACCGCGTCGAACGGGGAGCCTGTCTACCTGAAGGACATCTGGCCGACCAACGAGGAAGTGCGCAACCTGATCGATGCGCACGTCCATTCGGAGATGTTTCGCCGCCGCTATGCCGATGTCTATCGCGGTGACGAGCGGTGGCAGAAGATCGATATCACCGGCGGCGAGACCTATGGCTGGCCGGCCGGTTCGACCTACATCCAGAACCCGCCTTATTTCACCGGCATGACGATGACGGCAACGGCGTTGACCGACATCCAGCGCGCGCGGCCGCTGGCGATCTTCGGCGATTCGATTACCACCGACCACATCTCGCCCGCAGGCGCGATCAAGCCGGACAGTCCGGCCGGGCGCTACCTGCTCGATCGGCAGGTCAGCCGCGGCGAGTTCAACAGCTACGGTTCCCGGCGCGGCAATCACGAAGTGATGATGCGCGGCACCTTTGCCAACATCCGCATCCGCAACCGCATGCTCGACAATGTCGAGGGCGGCTTCACTAAATACGCCCCGACGGGCGAGACCATGCCGATCTACGACGCAGCGATGCTGTACAAGCATGACAATCGTCCGCTCGTGATCGTCGCGGGTAAGGAGTATGGTACGGGCAGCTCGCGCGACTGGGCGGCGAAGGGCACCATCCTGCTCGGCGTCCGCGCGGTGATCGCCGAGAGCTTCGAGCGCATTCACCGTTCCAACCTGGTCGGCATGGGCGTGCTTCCGCTTCAGTTCCAGGACGGTGAGAATGCCGAGACGCACCGCCTGACCGGCGCTGAGAAGTATACGATCGAGGGCATTGCCGATCTGAAGCCGCGACAGGACGTAACCGTGAAGGTCACGCGCGACAGCGGCGAGGAGTTCAGCTTCACCGCCCGCTGCCGGATCGATACCTACAACGAGCTGGAATATTACAACGCTGGCGGCATCCTGCAGTACGTGCTGAGGAAGCTCGCAGCACAGTGACGCGGCTCGCATGACCCCGGTCGAACTGGCCGTCGAGACGGTCGGCTGGGCCGGGGCCCTGCTGATCCTGCTCGGCTATATCCTGGTAACGACGGGCAAGCTGACCGGCCGCTCGCCGGCGTTCCAGTGGATGAACCTGCTCGGCGCGGCGGGCTTCATCGTCAACGGCTGGTGGCACAAGGCGCTGCCGTCCACGGTGCTCAACGTCATTTGGCTGCTGATCGCCGCCATGGCATTGCTGCGGCTATGGATCAAAGGATCGTCGACCTCAGCCACGTGATCGAGAGCGGGATGACGACCTATCCCGGCCTCCCCGGCCCGCACATCTGCGATTTCTGGACCCGCGAGGCTTCCGCGGCGAACTACGACGACGGGTCGAGCTTCCAGATTGGGCGCATCGACATGGTCGCCAATACGGGCACCTATCTGGACGCGCCGTTCCACCGTTACGCGGATGACGCGGACCTTTCGGAGCTGCCGTTGCGGTCGCTTGCTGACCTTCCCGGTGTGGTGATTCGGCGGCCTTTCGAGAGCGGTCTGGCGACAGCGGCAGAGCATTTCGATGGTCTCGACGTGCGCGGGAAGGCGGTGCTGGTGCACACCGGCTGGGACCGGCATTGGCGCACCGACCGCTACGGCGTGGACCACCCTTTCCTCACCGCCGATGCGGCCGACTGGCTAGCTGCAAATGGCGCCGCGCTGGTCGGCATCGACAGCAACAACATCGACGACACACGCGAGCGGGCGCGGCCGGTTCACACCCGGTTGCTCGCCGCAAACATTCCGGTTTGCGAGCATATGACCGGGCTTGATGCCTTGCAGCACAGTGGGTTTCGCTTTTCCGCGGTGCCGCCGAAGGTACGCGGCATGGGCACCTTCCCGGTGCGCGCCTACGCAGTGCTCGCTTAGGGAACGCCCGCCGTCGCGAGGATCGTGGCAAGAACGATCCGCTTGATCTTCACGTTCGGCGCCTTGTCGGTCTCGATAAATTCCGCCGGCGAATGCGCGCCCCCGGCCTTCGCGATGTGCGACATCGTGAGCGCCGGGATGCCGAGGTTCATCGGCACGTTGGAATCGGTCGAGGACGTGCTGTCCTTCACCTGCATGCCCTCGGCGCGATAGGCGGCGCGAGCGAAGGCGACAATGTCAGCATCGGGCGCGGTGTGGCCAGCGGGACGATCGCCGATCGGCTTGATGTCGGCGAAGACCGCGCCGGCGCGGACCGAACGCGTGGCGTTCTCGGCCGCAACCGTCCGGTCGACGATATCGAGGAACTGCCGCTCCAGCTTCCCCAATTCGGCGGCACTCACCGAGCGCATGTCGACCTCCAGCCAAACCTCGTTGGGGATGGCGTTCACCGACGTCCCGCCGCCGATCACGCTCGCGCTGTAGGTAGTCTTCGGGTCGGCGGGGACGTTCAGCTTGTAGAGTTCGGACACCGTTGCCGCGAGCGGCACCAGCGGATTGACGATACCGAACGCGCCGTAGCTGTGGCCGCCAGGGCCCTTGTAGGTGATGCGGTAGCGCTTCGACCCGGTGCCGCCGTTGGTGATGCTGTCGGTGCCGCCGCCGTCGAGCGAGAAGAAGGCGCCGATGCGGCCTTTGTACGCGCCCTTGTTGAACAAGTAGCGCGTGCCGCGCAGGTCGCCGGCCCCCTCTTCCCCGACGTTGCCGACGAAGAGGATGTCACGTTTGGTCTGGATACGGCCGGCGTTCATGGCGTCGACGATCGCGAGCAGGGTCGCGAGGCCGGCGCTGTCGTCGCCGACGCCCGGGGCGCTCAGGCGATTGCCCTCGCGGCGGACTTTGACGTCCGTCCCCTCGGGGAAAACGGTGTCCAAGTGCGCGGCGACGACGACTACGGGTCCACCCGCGATTCCCCTGCGCAATGCGAGGACGTTGCCTTCCGGGTCGATGCTTGGATCGAGACCGCGCTGACGAAGCAGGTCGGCGAAGGCGCGGGCGCGGGCCTGTTCCTTGAACGGCGGCGACGGCACCTCCGTGATGCGGATAACATCGGCCACCCACTGGTCGTGCTTCGCATCGAACGACGCCGCAGCGGTCCGATATCCGGGGCTTGCGAGAATGCGCTTAAGCGCCGCGTCCGCGTTGGTCGCCGAGGTGGCGGGCAACGCGGTGAGCAGCGCCAGTGCGCCGGCGATGATCTGAAAAGTCTTCATGCTTCCCCTGTTACAAGTGCCTGGTCGAGCCAGGCCGGACGGATGATGTCGCCGAGATCGTCGAGACGGCGATGCTCCACCGCAAAGCCAAGCTCAGGATAAAAAACGCGGGTCCGCGGGCCTTCGGAATCGGCAGGAACGACAACCAGCCGCCGATTGACTTTCTGCCGCCAATTCATGCGGGCGGTGTTTTCCTGACCGACGAAGCAGCCCTTGGTGAAGCTGACGCCGTTCAGCTCGACAGCATTGCATTCGAGCCAGAGGATATCTCCAAGCTCAGTTCGACCCTCGCAGACCCCAAGGCGAAGGCGGTGTTCAAGCCAGCCGGTCGACGGTTCGGCAGCCTGAGCGAGCCACCGACGGCCTAGGCCGGGCAAGCGCGGGTCCGGATCGCCATTCTCGCCCTTCGGCGCCCAATGCACGGCCAGCACATCCTCACGCGCAATCGTGATCGGCCGGCGCAAACGATAGATCGACAAGCGTTTAATCAGTTCGTCCGCCGCTTCGGCTTCGCAGTCGAGCAGCAGGTCGTCGCCGTCAGCCCACACCACGAAATCGAACAGGCATTTGCCTTGAGGGCTGAGCAGCCCGGCCCATACCGGCAATGGTCCCGCGACATCGTTGGTGACCAGCCCCTGCAGGAAGCCGCGAACGTCCTCGCCGGACAGGCGAATGAGGGCGCGATCGCTGAGGGTGGTGCCGGGCATGCGCCTTAGCTAGGTTACCAAACGTGGCATCGCAAACGCTGACCATCCGCAAACCCGACGACTGGCACGTGCATTTGCGTGACGGCGAAATGCTCATACGCGTCGCGCCCTACACCGCGCGACAGTTCGGGCGGGCGATCGTCATGCCCAATTTGGCGCCGCCGGTGACCTCGGTCGAAGTGGCGCGCGAGTATCGCAAGCGGATTATGGCGGCGACCGTGCCCGGCTTCACGCCGCTCATGACCTGTTACCTGACCGACCAGACGAACCCCGAAGAGATCGCGCGCGGTCACGGCGAGGGCGTGTGGATCGCCGCGAAGCTCTACCCCGCTGGCGCGACGACCAACAGCGCGTCGGGCGTCACCGACATCCGCAATATCTATCCCACGCTCGCCCGAATGGAGCAGACAGGTATGGTGCTCTGCGTCCATGGCGAGGTCACTGACCCCGACGTCGACGTATTCGATCGGGAGAAGGTGTTCATCGAACGCACGCTCTCGCGGCTCGTGCGGGACTTCCCCGCGCTGAAGATCGTGCTGGAGCACATCACCACCGCGGAAGCGGCGGAATTCGTTCAGCAGGGCGGCGTGAACATCGCAGCGACCGTCACGCCGCAGCACTTGGTGATCAACCGCAATGCCTTGTTCAAAGGCGGACTACGCCCGCATGCCTATTGCCTGCCCGTCGCCAAGCGCGAAGAGCATCGGCTCGCGGTGAGACGCTTTGCGACGTCTGGCGCCTCCAACGTCTTTCTCGGCACTGATAGCGCGCCGCACAGCCGTGAGGCCAAGGAAAGCGCATGCGGATGCGCGGGAATCTTCAACGCGCCCTATGCGCTGGAGAGCTATGCGGCAGTCTTCGAGGAAGAGGACGCACTCGATCGCTTCGAGGCCTTCGCCTCGATCAACGGCGCGCGTTTCTATGGGCTGCCACTAAACGACGAAACGATAACTTTGGAGCGGATGGCGACCCACGTTCCTGAAACAATCGACGGCCTCGTGCCATTTCAGGCGGGTGAGGCGTTGCCATGGAGTTTGCTGACTTAATCCCCATGCCCGCTGTGGCCGATGACTGCGGCGAAATGCCGTTCCAGTTGATCGTAGCACTCGCATGACCGTTTCTTGAGGCCTTGGCGATCCGTGACGCGGATAACGCCCCGACCCGTAGCGACGAGGTGATCGGCCTGAAGCGACTGAATGACTGCGTTGACTGTCGTGCGCTGCACGCCAAGCAATCCGGCGAAGGCTTCCTGCGTCAGGTCGATGCGATCGCCGGCGCGGTCCTGCGCATGCAATAGCCACCGCGCGGCCCGCTCCTGGATCGAATGGAAGGCGTTGCACGCCGCCGACTGCATGACCTGCGCCAGGAGATAGTCCGAAAAGCGGCAGAACAGGTTGGCAATGAACGGCGACTCGCTCTTCGCGCGTTCAAGTTCGCGCATAGGCACCCGAAGCGCCGGTCCCGGCATCAGGACTTTCGCCGTCGAAAAGGCCGGAGCCTGTCCGCAACTGACGATGCCGCCGACGGCGCCCTCGCGGCCGATCGACGCCACTTCGGCCGAGCGGCCACTGCTGAGTTCGACGCCGAGCGAGATCATGGTCGAGTCGAACGGAAAGATGCTGACCTTCGGCTGGTCGCCGCGGCCCAGGACCACTTCTCCCGTTTTTAATTCCACGAGCTCGCCATGGGGCTCGATCAGCTTCCGAGACTCTGTCTCGAACGTTGCAAGCAGGCGGTTTCCTGCAAACGCCTCGTCGGTCATTTCCCGCCGGTCCAACATCGCAATCATCACGTCAAGGCAACGATGTCGCGGCGTGAAGGTTGCCCTTACATCGTGATCGGATCGACGCGTGTCAGGGTTGCTGTCAGCAGGCAGTCGGCGACCAGCCGGAAGGGTGCCACATCAACCAGGCTGCGGCGCCCATCGATCAGGTCGACGAAGGTCCGGTAGATGTCGGGATACTCGCCTGGGCCGTCATCGTCCTGCGCCCTTCCGTTAAGCACCAGGCGTGCGCCCCCCTGCTCAAGCCGGACCGAAACGCCGTCGGTCGTCTCCGCGGCGATTGTCCATTCCTCGCCCTCGGTCCGGCGCCAGTCGAGACTGGCGGTGAGCGGGCCGTCCGCCTCCGTGCTCGAGAAGACGATATCGGCAGCAATCGGCGTCTGTGCATTCTCCGGGATCTGCAACGCCGCCGATTGAACGAACAAGGCGCCGGGAAAGATCTTGGTGGCGATCGACAGCGCGTTGATCCCCGGATCGAACACGCCGAACCCGCCTGCGTCCCAGATCCACTGCTGACCGGGATGCCATTTGTGGACATCCTCGTGCCACAGGATTTGCATCGATTTGACGCGCTTGCCCGCGAGCGCCTGCGCGGCCGCGTCGACGGTCGCGTGATGCTGGGCGTGCCAGGTCGTGAACAAGGTGACGCCTTTGGCCTGCGCCGCGCAATCCAGTTCCGAGATCTGGGCAAGACCGGCGGCCGGCGGCTTTTCGAGCAGGCAATGCAGCCCGGCGGCAATGCATTCGCTGGCAATCTCGAACCGGGGTCCTGGCGGCGTGGTGATGGCAACCGCTTCCAGACCTTCGGCGGTCCGGATCAAGTCACGCCAGTCGGTAAAGGTCTGTCCAACGCCCTGTCCTGACCGGCTGGAACTCGCGACAAGCTCGAAGCGCCCATTGCCTTCGATCGAGGGCCGGTGCTGGTCCTCCGCGATCTTGCCGTAGCCGATGATGGCGATGCGGATGGGTTTCATCGGCCGAGCCCCGCAACATAGGCTTTTGCCTTGGCCAGCGTGTCCGATGCGCTTTGACCGGCCTGGTATAGCCCGCCGCCAAGGCCGAAGCCCGCCGCCCCGGCGTCGAGCCACGGGCGCATATTATCCGGCTTCACGCCTCCAACGATAAGGATCGGGACGTCTTTAGGCAGCACCGCTAACTGCGCCTTCAGCACCGCCGGGCTCGCGCCCTCCGCGGGAAACAGCTTGAGCGCGGTTGCGCCCGCGCGGATGGCGGCGAAGCCTTCGGAAGGCGTGAAATAGCCCGGACTGGCGACCATCCCGGTGGAGGCGGCGGCCGCAATCACGTCGAGGTTGGTGTCAGGCGACACGATGATCTGTCCGCCCGCATCGCGGACGCGCGGCACGTCGGCGGGGTCGAGCACGGTCCCCGCGCCGACCAGCACCTGATCGCCAAATCGCTTCGCGAGTCGCTCGATGCTGTCCAAGGGTTTCGGGGAATTCAGCGGCACTTCGATGATCCGCATGCCGGCGTCGACAACAGCGTCGCCGACCGCTTCGGCTTCGTCTGGTGTCACTCCCCGCAGGATGGCCACCAGCGGGCATTGATCGAGATAGCGATGCAGCATTTCGCGGGCGTTCACGTCAGATCCTTTTCGCGATTTCGTGGATGCCGGCGAGGAAACAGCGCTCGCCGTCCAGTTCCCGGACTTCCCGTGAGGCTTCCCTAATGGCCGCTGCATAGAGCCGCGTCAGCTCCGGTCGGCCGACGGCCGCAATGTCCGCGCCGGTCGGATAAGACAGCCCGACACGCACGTCGGCGCCGATCAGGAGGCCGCTTGCGTAACTGGCTGCATCTTCCTTCCGGGCGACACCGAGCAGGACGCGGGCGCGAACTGAAAACAGATCGGCAGGCAGGCTTTCATTGTTGATGGCGAACCGAGCGGCGTCGCGGAAGACATCGTTCAGCTCGACTTCGCTTTGCAGCAGATCGGAGAGGATGCTGTGCTCCTTCAACAGACTGAACAGCTCGCCCGTCATCACCGTCCGGAAGCTGTCGATCTTGCCGCCACGGAGCGTGACCCATTTGTTGTGCGTGCCGGGATGACAGGCGAGACCGTCACGGCCGATCGATCCGTCCACTACCGCACCGAGCAATTGGACCTCTTCACCGCGCATTACGTCGGCGCGACCATTCTCCAGGTAGGAGACGCCGGGAACGATTGCCTCGCGTTCCCCAACCCACACCAACGCCTTGGCCAGGTCATCGAGCCCCGCGGGCGCCGGCACATAGGGCGCTTCCTTCCACCCGCGGTTCGAACCGATCATCCCGGCCAGCAGCAGCGGATGATCGCCGAGCCGCTTGCGGATCTCGGCCATCGCGGCGGGAAACCCGTCCGCAGCCACGGACAGCACACCCTTGTCATCCTCGAACTCGTCGACGCACTTCCCTGAGCCATCGAGGCGGTAGGCGCGGCGATTGGTCGTGCCCCAATCGACGGCGATAAATCCTTCAGGCCAGCGCATATCGCCTACAACCACGACACATCGTGGTTGCTCCACCGTTTTCTTTTCGGGCGGGCGCTCTATCGCATTTGTCATGTCCGCCGACTCGACCGTCCAATGCGTCGCCGACGTCCACGCCGTGCTGGGCGAAGGCCCGGTGTGGGTCGCGCGGGAGAACGCGCTCTACTGGCTGGATATCAAGGGCCTGAAGATCTTCCGTCTCGACGATCGCGGCCACGTCTCCGAATGGCCGACGCCCTTCCGGATCGGCTCGATCGCGCCGACGCGCCGTGGCGGCTTCATCGGCGGCACCGAAGGCGGACTGGCCGAGGTCGACCCCGGGTCGAAACTGTTCAAGATTTTCCTCGATCCGGAATCGGAGCGCCCGGACAATCGCTTCAACGACGGCAAGCTCGATCGGCAGGGACGCTTCTGGGCGGGAACGATGGACGATGCCGAGCGCCAGGACAGCGGCACGCTCTATCGGGTCGACGCCGACCGCAGCATCGTCGCCGTCGACGGGCAGTATCGGGTGACCAACGGCCCGGCGTTCAGCCCGGACGGAAGCATCATGTATCACAACGACAGCGCCCGGCAGGTAACCTACGCGTTCGATATCGACGGTGCCGGAGCCGCCTCGAATAAGCGTACGTTTTTGCAGTTCGGCAAAGGCGACGGCTTTCCCGACGGCATGACCGTCGACAGCGAAGGTTGCCTGTGGATCGCTTTTTGGGACGGCTGGTGCCTCCGGCGCTACGCACCCGACGGAGAGTGGGTGGAGACGATCAAGATGCCCGTGCAGCGGCCGACCAGCTGCACGTTCGGAGGCCCCGATCTCGACCGCCTGTACATCACCTCGGCCAGCATCGGGCTCGATGAAGAGGCGTTAAGAATGCAACCAAATGCGGGAGGGTTGTTTATGACCATGCCCGGTGTGCGGGGACTGGCCGACGTCCCGTTCGCAGGCTGAACGGGCCAACGAGAACTGACGACGGGAGAGTAAGCCATCGCCAACTTCATGTTCGCGACGGGGATCGAGAACAGTTACCCCACGATCAACCAGGGCAAGACCCGCGTCGATGAGATGGCTGTGTGCGGCCATTACGAGCGCTGGCGCGAGGACTTCGACTGCGTCCAGGAAATCGGCATCAACTATCTGCGGTACGGCCCGCCGATCCACAAAACTTGGCTTGCGCCCGGGAAGTACGATTGGGAATTCACCGACCTGACCTTCGCGGACCTCAAGCGCCGCGACATCACGCCAATCGTCGACCTCTGCCATTTCGGGGTGCCGGACTGGGTCGGCAATTTTCAAAACCCCGACTTCCCGCGACTGTTCGCAGCTTACGCCGGGGATTTCGCCGAGCGCTTCCCCTGGGTCCAGCTCTACACCCCGATCAACGAGATGTTCATCTGCTCGGTTTTCTCCGCCAAGTACGGCTGGTGGAACGAGCAGAAAAAGGACGACAAGTCCTTCATCACCGCGCTCAAGCACATCGTCAAAGCCAATGTGATGGCGATGATCGAGATCCTGAAGCGCCGCCACGACGCGATCTTCATCCAGTCGGAATCGTCCGAATATTATCACGCGGACTCACCCGCCGCGATCGGCCGCGCGGAAGTGCTGAACCAGATGCGCTTCCTGTCGCTCGACCTCAATTACGGGCGCCGGGTCGACAGCGGGATGTACCAATATCTGCTGGATAACGGCATGACCCGCGAGGAATATGAGTGGTTCCTCGAGCATCGGCTTAAACAGCACTGCATTTTCGGGAACGACTATTACGCGCTGAATGAGCATCGCGTGTTCGCCGACGGCCATACCGTCGCGGCCGGTGAGACCTTCGGTTACGCCGAAATCACGCGGCAATATTACAACCGCTTCCGCCTGCCGGTGATGCACACCGAGACCAATTTGTGGGAAGGCCAGCACGGCGACGAGGCGGTCAAGTGGCTGTGGAAGGAATGGGCCAACGTCTTGCGGCTGCGAAACGTGGGCATCCCGACCGTCGGCTTCACCTGGTACAGCCTGACCGATCAAGTCGACTGGGATACGGCGCTGCGTGAGCAGAACGGCAATGTGAATCCGCTCGGCCTGTTCGACCTCGACCGCAAGATCCGCAACGTCGGCAAGGCTTACAAGCAATTGATCGCCGACTGGCGCAACGTGCTGCCGGCGCAGAGCGTGTGCCTGGTGGTGCCGATCAAGAAGATCGGCGAAATGCCCGATAGCGACGACGCGGCCGGGCGGCATTTGTCGGCCAACGGGACGCAGGCGCAAACCGCGAGCAACGCAAGCAACGCGAATGAGCCGGACGACGGTGCGGCGAGCGGTGGCGGCGGAGCCGAAAGCAGCGGGGTGCAGGGATGACCGCGCGCAAGATCGGGAAGATCGAAACCTTTTTCGTCCCGCCGCGGTGGCTGTTCGTCCGGGTCGAGAGCGACGACGGCGCGGTCGGCTGGGGCGAGGCGAGCCTCGAAGGCTGGGCGGAAGCCGTCGACGGCGTGTTCGAGGCCTATCGCGACCGCTTCATCGGCGCCGATCCCTTCGCAATCGAAGACATCTGGCAGGTTGGCTATCGCGGCGGCTTCTATCGCGGCGGGGCCATCATCATGTCGGCCCTGTCCGGCCTGGAGCAGGCGCTGTGGGATCTGAAAGGCCGGGCGCTTGGCCTACCGGCCTGGGAGATGCTGGGCGGCAAGGTGCGCGAGAAGGTCCGGTCCTATGCCTGGATCGGCGGCGACCGGCCGCACGAAATCGCCGATGCCGCGGCGGGCCGGAAGGCGCAGGGCTTCAACGCCGTCAAGATGAACGCGACCGCCGAGCTCGACTGGATTGGCACGCCCAAGGCGTTCGACGAGGTCGTGAAGCGGGTCGAGGCGGCGCAGGCGCAGGGCATGGATGTCGGGCTCGACTTTCATGGCCGGGTGCACCGGCCGATGGCCAAGCAGCTCGCCAAAGTGCTGGAACCGATGGGGCTGCTGTTCATCGAAGAGCCCCTGCTCTCCGAGAACCTCGAAGGCCTTCAGGAAATCTCCGATCACGTCTCCACGCCGATCGCGCTTGGCGAGCGGCTCTATGGGCGGTGGGAGTTCAAGCCGGTGTTCGAGAAGGGCATCGTGGACATCATTCAGCCCGACCTCAGTCACGCCGGGGGCATCCTCGAGGTGCGCAAGATTGCCGCAATGGCCGAGGCGTATGACGTCGCTGTCGCGCCGCACTGTCCGCTCGGCCCGCTGGCACTTGGCGCGTGCCTCCAGATCGCAGCTTGCACGCCGAACCACGCCATCCAGGAAATCAGCCTCGGCATCCACTACAACACCGGTGGGCACGACCTGTTGAACTTCTGCACCAACAAGGAGGCGCTGACCCCGATCGACGGCTACTTGCCGGTGCCGGAAGGCCCGGGGCTCGGTGTCGATATCGACGAGGCGGCGGTGCGCGAGGCGGACAGGGACCGGCACCGCTGGCGCAACCCTATCTTCCGCAACAAGGATGGGAGTTTTGCTGAATGGTGATCGTTCTCATGCTCGCTGCCGCAGCCGCGCAGCCCTCGCCAGAAGCGCTTAGGCTTGGGCGGCAAATGGCCGAGAGCGGGACGCTCGCCTCGCTGCTGCCGATGATCCAGCAAAAGGAGACCGAGGAGCTGGTCGCCGAGCAGAAAGACCTGTCCGACGCCGACCGTACGCAGCTCCGTGCGACGGCGAAGCGGGTCTACGATGCGGGTCGCGATCGACTGATGAGCGCCGAGGCCGAAGCCTATGCGCGGCGGCTGAGCGTGCCCGACCTGCGGGTCGCGGTAGCGTTCCAGACGAGCGGCGCCGGACAGCGTGTCCGCGCGGCGATGCCGGCCATCATCGGTGACACGATGCAGCGGATCGGGACGATGGATTTCAAGGGCGATGTCCGCGCCGCTTACTGCAAGGAAACCGGCAAGCTCTGCGCCAAATAGCCTAATGGCATTTGAAGCGTTCGAACGGTTCCAGGCAGGCGCTGCAGCGCCATTGCGCCTTGCACGGTGTCGCGCCGAAGCGGCTGATCTCCGCCGTGTCGGAGGAGCCGCACTGCGGGCATTCGGCTGTCGCTGACGGGCTTGGCGGCGCAATGCCATAAGCCTGAAGTCGTTGGCGGCCGCGTTCGGTAATCCAATCGGTCGACCAGGGCGGGAACAGCACCCGCTCGATGTGAACATCCCGGAAGCCGGCCGCGTCGAGTGCCTCGCGAACCGACGTCTCGATCGCAATCGTGGCCGGACAGCCGGTGTAGGTCGGACTGATGAGCACCCGCGGTGGATCCAAGGCCAGGCCGCGGACGATGCCGAGGTCCATGATCGACAGGACCGGGATCTCGGGATCGGGCACCGTCTCGAGCACGGCCATGATGGCCGCTTCATCGATGGCGGCGACCGCAGCCGTCAGAGGACTCCGCGGCGGACCTGGTCGAGCTCGATGCTTTCGAACAGCGCCTTGAAATTGCCCTCGCCGAAGCCCTCGTTGCCCTTGCGCTCGATGATTTCGAAGAAGATCGGGCCGATCACGTTCTGGGTGAAGATCTGCAGCAGGAGCCCCTGCCCTTCGGTCGGCGCGCCGTCCATCAGGATGCGGCGTTTTTCGAGCTCGGAGATGCTTTCCTCATGGCCTTTGATCCGCTCCGGCAGCAGCTCGTAATAGGTGTCAGGCGTGTCCTGGAACGGAATGCCGCGACCCCGGATGATGTCGACCGCGTCGTAGATGTTCGAGGTGCCGAGCGCGATGTGCTGGATCCCCTCGCCTTTATACTCGCGGAGGAACTCCTCGATCTGGCTCTTGTCGTCCTGGCTTTCGTTGAGCGGGATGCGGATCTTGCCGCACGGGCTCGTCATCGCCTTCGAGAACAGGCCAGTCTGCTTACCCTCGATGTCGAAATAGCGGATTTCGCGGAAGTTGAAGAGCTTTTCATAGAAGTCGGCCCAGACGCTCATCCGCCCGCGATTCACGTTGTGCGTCAGGTGGTCGATGTAGGTGAGCTTCGAATCGGCCTCCGCCATCCGCTTCTGCCAGTCGGGATGGAAGTCGAAGTCGGTTTCGTAGATCGAGCCATTCGAGCCATATTGGTCGACGAAGAACAGGCGCGAGCCGCCGATGCCCTCGATCGCCGGGATGTCGAGCTCGCCGTCGCCCTTCGCCACTTGCACGCCGGTCGCGCCTAGGTCGAGCGCGCGTGCATGCGCGGCCTTGGCGTCCTTGACCCGGAAGGCCATCGCGCAGGCGCTGGGCCCGTGATCGCGGGCGTAATCTTCGGCATAGGAACCGGGCTCGGCATTGATGATGAAGTTGCAGTCGGCCTGCTTGTGCAGCGTGACGTTCTTGCTCTTGTGCCGCGCGACCTCGGGGAAGCCCATTTTGGTGAACAGCGAGCGCAGCAGCTCAATGTCCGGCGCGGTATATTCGACGAACTCGAAGCCGTCGGTGCCCATCGGGTTTTCGAGGCCCAACGGCCCTTTTTCGGCAAGTTGCGTCGCCATTTGTCTCTCCTTCGCGGCCCAACTGCGCTCCGGGGCGCTTCATTTCAAGGAGGCGGACGCGACTAAGGTCACTAAGTTCACGCCGAGCAGCAGCTTTACCGTGAACTTAGGAGGTCCGGCACCCTGCCTGCAGTGGCGGTGCCAAGGTATAGCGCACCCATCCGCGATAGGACAGGAGAAGAGGATGGACGTGCCCACGGGTTGGAACATCGAAGCCGGCGGCAAGGCATTGATCCGCAGCTTCACGTTCAAGAATTTCAGCGAAGCTTTCGGCGTGCTGACGCGGATCGCAATGCATGCGGAAAAGGTCGATCATCATCCGGAGTTCACCAGCGTGTGGAACCGCATCGATTTCCGGCTCACGAGCCATGATGCCGGTGGCGTGACCGAACGCGACGCGCGGCTTGCCGAGGCCATTAACCGGATCGCCGGATAAGGCTGAGTTTCGCAGCGCGGATGCACGGGGCTTAACCAACCGCGGCAAGCATTTGGCAGGGGCGGCAACCGGACAATGGTGCGGCCGGCGGGTGGAAGCGCGGGCGTGTCACCCGGGGGGAATGGCCCATGCGCAAGATCGCCAGACTGCTGCACTGCGAAAGCGGGGCCAATGCGATCGAATTCGCACTCGTCGCCTGCCTGATCGCGATCGCGGCCTACGCCGCCTTCATCCAGCTTGGAAACAAGGTCGACGGAATGTTCAACAACGTGTCGAACCAACTGCCTTCGAGCTGAGCGCCCATCATCAACTCAGCCATTGATCGTTCATGACGGCAATGGAATAAGGACCGTGATGACCTGTTCGTCAGCCTCCATTGTCTTGCTCCGCGCCGCCACGGCTGCGCCGGTGAGCTATTATTATATTCGGGAGGCTGGAACGGACTGACGCGCCCGCGACAGTTTCGACTGCCTCCACCCGCCCAGCACCCGCTCGGCGGGTTTTTTATTGTCTCGAACCCAAGGATTTAGCGATGCTGCAGGAAAAGATCAGAAGCGCCGCCCCGAGCAAGGATTGGGCGAGCTACGTCGTCCCGCAACGCTGGGACGAGTTTACGGCGGAGAATCATGCGGTCTGGGACCTGCTGTTCGCGCGGCAGGTTGAGTTGCTGGGCAGCCGCGTCGTCTCGCCGTTCCTCGACGGCATTGACCTCCTGCGACTGTCGCATCCGGGCGTGCCGGACGTCGAGGGACTGAACGCAATACTGGAGCCGAGGACCGGCTGGCGCACGGTCGCCGTGCCGGGCCTGGTTCCCGATGACATCTTCTTCGCCATGCTGTCCGAGCGCGTGTTCCCGGTCGGAAATTTCATTCGGACTCGCGAGCAGCTCGACTATCTGGAGGCACCGGACTGTTTCCACGACATGTTCGGCCACATCCCGATGCTGGCGCACCACGACTTCGCGGAGATGACGCGACGCATTGGTGAACTGGGTTCAGCAGCGATCGCAGCCGGCGAGGGCGAGCGGGAGGCGCGGCTATACTGGCACAGCGTTGAGTTCGGTCTGGCGCGCGAGGCCGGTGACCTGAAGATCCTCGGCGCCGGACTGGCATCGAGCTTTGGCGAGGCGCACTTCAGCCTTGAAAGCGAAACCGTCGAGCGGCTGCCGTTCACGATCGAGCGCGCGGTGCACACGCCGTACAAGCACGATGCATTTCAGCCGCGCTACCTGGTCTCGTCGGCCCTCGGCACCACGATCGAGGCTGTGCTTGAGCTGACGCCGGAGAGGCTGCTGGCGCTCTGAAGGCAGGGCGCTATAGCCGCGTCATGGCCGACAAGGCGACCAGTGGCGAGTACCGCAGCGGGCACGACCCGCGGACCCTGCGCGATGCCCTGGGCTGCTTCGCGACCGGCGTGACGGTGGTGACATGCGTCGACACCGACGGCCAGCCGGCCGGGCTCACGGTCAACAGCTTTACCTCGGTGTCGCTCGACCCGCCATTGCTGCTGGTATGCCTGGCCAAGCGCGCGGCGAGCGCCGAGGCGCTGGTCGGCGCCTCGCATTTCGCCGTGAACGTGCTGCAGACGGGGCAGCAGCCGGCATCGATCCGCTTTTCCACGCGCGATCAGGACCGGTTCGGCGCGACGCCCTGGTCGACCGGCGAGGCAGGCGCGCCGATCCTGAAAGATTCAATGGGCGTCTTCGAATGCGCACGCCATGCCGTGCATGACGGCGGCGATCATCACATCCTGATTGGCCAAGTGGTGAAGGCGACCTTCGACGCGAAGCTCGATCCCTTGCTGTATTTCCGTGGCAGCTATCGCCGGCTGCACTTCGATTAATCGGTGATCAGTTCCTCCGGCCGCTTGGTGAAGCGGCGGACGATGACGGCGATTATGGCGCCGACGATGAGGCCGACGACGGCCCCGCCCAGCGCATTCACCACCCAATTCACGATACCGGACAGCGGCCCTGTCGCGTCGCCGGCGGCATGGGCGATGTCATGGATCGTGTGGGGGACCAGGGGCAGGACGTTCAGCTCTTCCAGGCCGTGGACGAGGATTCCGCCGCCGACCCACAGCATCGCCGCGGTGCCGATGGTCGACAGGCCGGACAGGATCGACGGGACGACGCGCACCAGCATGCAGCCGAAGGCCCGGGCGCTCCGGTTGTCGCGTTCCGCAAGGTGGAGGCCGATGTCGTCGAGCTTCACGATCAGCGCGACGGCGCCATAGACGCCGGCGGTGATCGCGATCGCCACCACAATCAGCGCGATGGCGGTGGTCAGTAGGGTCAGATGCTCGAGGCTGGCGAGCGCGATGGCCATGATCTCGGCCGACAGAATGAAGTCGGTGCGGATGGCGCCCTTAACCTGCATCTTCTCGAGCTCGACGGGATCGCCCATCGCATCGACCAGCTGCTCCTCATGCTCATGCTCGTGGAGCAGCCTTTCGAGGATCTTCTCGGTCGCTTCGAAGGCCAGATAGGAACCGCCGATCATCAGCAGGGGCGTCGTCAGGAAGGGCGCAAAGGCGGTCAGGAGCAGCGCCGCGGGCAGCAGGAACAGCAGCTTGTTGCGGATCGAGCCCCACGCGATCTTGCCGATGATCGGCAGCTCGCGTTCCGGCGACAGGCCGGTCACGTAGCGGGGAGTCACTGCGGTATCGTCGATTACCACTCCGGCCGCCTTGGTCCCCGCCTTGCCGGCCGCGCCCGCGACATCGTCGAGCGACGAGGCGGCGAGCTTGGCGATGGTAGCGACGTCGTCGAGCAGGGCGATAAGACCGGAGGGCATGGGCGCGGCTTAGCCGTCATTGCGAGGAGCGCAAGCGACGCGGCAATCCAAGCGCAGCCCCTGGATTGCTTCGCTGCGCTCGCAAAGACGGAACTGTTTCGCTAACGCCGCGCGCATGCTGGGATTGGATTTCGTCAAGGCGAACCGCGAGGCGGTCGAGCAGGCCATTCGCGACAAGGGGGTCGATGTCGACCTGGACCAGGTGCTGAGCCTGGACGGTGAAGTGCGCGCGGCGAAGACCGAGATCGACCGGCTGCGGGCCGAGCGCAACGCGGTGAGCGCGCGCTTCAAGGACGCATCGCCGGAGGAAAAGGCGGAGCTTGGGCGGCAGGCAAAGGAAGCCGGGGCACGGGCTTCGGAACTGGAAGCCGAGTCCGCCGGCAAGGACGCCGAGTTGAAGACGCTGCTGATGAAGCTGCCGGGCATTCCCTACGCCGGGGCGCCGGTCGGGCCGGACGAGAGCTTCAACCAGGTCATCCGCACGGAAGGGGCGGTTCCGCAGTTCGATTTCGAGCCGCTCGACCACGTCGCGCTGATCGAGAAGAATGGCTGGGGCGACCTCAGCCGGGTGACGCAAGTTTCGGGGAGCCGGACCTATTGCCTGAAAGGTGGCCTCGCGCTGCTCGAGACCAAGCTGATGGGCTGGGCGCTCGACAAGATCGCGCAGGCGGGGTTCACGCCGATTACGGTGCCAGCGATCGCGCGCGAGCAGGCTTTCCTCAACCAGGGGCAGTTTCCGGGTCACCGCGAAGAGACGTACGAGCTGCCGAACGACGATCTGTGGCTGGCGGGGACGGCGGAGGTCGTGCTGACCTCGCTGCACGCGGGCGAGATCGTCGAGGCGGACAAGCTGCCGATCCTCTATGCCGGCTATTCCCCCTGCTTCCGCCGCGAGGCGGGCAGCGCGGGCAAGGACGTGCGCGGGTTGCTGCGCGTCCACCAGTTCGTGAAGGTCGAGCAATACGTCGTGTGCGAGGCGGACGACGCGCAGTCGGCCGAGTGGCATGCGAAGCTGCTGGACCTCGCCGAGAGCCTGCTGCGCGATCTCGAGATTCCGTATCAGGTGATCGAGACGTCGACCGGCGACATGGGCCTCGGCAAATATCGCATGAACGACATCGAAAGCTGGGTGCCGAGCCTGGGCAAGTATCGCGAGACGCACAGCTGCTCGACCCTTCACGACTGGCAGGCGCGGCGGGCGAACATCCGTTACCGCGGCGCCGACGGGAAGGTGCGGTTCGCGCACACGCTGAACAATACCGCGCTGGCGAGTCCGCGCATCCTGGTGCCTTTGTTGGAGAACCACCAGACGGCCGACGGGCGGGTGAAGTTGCCGGCAGCAATGCAGGAACTGATGGGCCGCGAGTATCTGTAGGTGACGTGGGAGGGCGACGACGCGCTGCCGCCGCTGCGATTGCGGCTGGGCGAAGCGGCGTCGCTGCTGCCGCGAATGTGGCGGACGTTCGGGCCGACCGGGCCGCTGGGGCCGAAGGATGGTTCGCCGGCGTTGGTCATTCCGGGGTTCATTGCGCACGACCGGACGACCGGGGCGCTGCGTCAGTCCTTGGCGGAAGCCGGATGGCGGGTTCACGGTTGGGCGCGCGGTATCAACCTGGGCGCGCGGGCCGACACGGTCGATCAGCTGAAGACACGGCTTGACGAGATTGCTGAGGACAGGCCGGTGCTGCTCGTCGGATGGAGTCTGGGCGGCCTGTTCGCGCGCGAGCTGGCGCGAGCGGTTCCAGAGCGGGTGCGCGCGGTGGTGACGCTCGGCTCACCCTTTTCCGGCGATCCCAAGCAGAATCATGTGTGGCGGCTGTATGAACGGGTGGCTGGGCACAAGGTGGACGATCCGCCGCTGCCGCGCGTGACCGGCAAGCCACCGGTGCCCCATCTCGCCTTGTGGTCGCGGAAGGACGGGCTGATTGCGCCACGCGCGGCACGCGGGCTGGATCATGAACGCGACGAAGAAGTCGAGCTCAGCTGCACCCACATGGGCTTCGGCGTGTCGCGCCGGGCGACGCGTGAGGTGGTGCGCGAAATCGACAAGTTCCTGAAAAGACACAGCTAGATTCTGCGCCGTTCTTGTTTCGGTCGTGGAATGGCATCATCTTGACGGCATGAAGTGGCCGCGAACAGCAGTGGCCGGGGCGACCGGCGGGATCCATCCAGATGACCTTGCGCCGCCCGGCTGGCACCGCTGGCGCGAGATGGCCTGGCATTTGCCGCGAGTGCTGGCAGGCCTGGGGCCGATCGGTCCGCGCGGGCCGGAGGAAGGACCGCCGGCGCTGGTCATCCCCGGCTTCCTCGCCAATGACCGGACGACCATGGACATCCGCCGCGCGCTGGCGAGAGCAGGCTGGCGCGTGCATCCGTGGGGGCTGGGCTTCAATCGCGGCGCGAAGCAGGACACGCTGGAACTTCTGCGGCGACGGCTGGAAGACATTTACGATGGACGGCCGGTGCTGTTGATCGGCTGGAGCCTTGGCGGGATGTTCGCCCGCGAGCTGGCGCATACGGATCCGGACAAGGTCCGCGCGGTGGTAACCTTGTGCTCGCCCTTTTCCGGGGACCTCAAGAGCAACACCAACGTGCGCGAGCTGTACGAGCGTGTGGCCGGGCACGATGTCAACGAGCCGCCGTTCCCACGCGGCGAGGGCAAGCCGCCGGTACCGACTTTGGCTTTCTGGTCGCGACGGGATGGGATCGTCGCCCCGAACGCCGCGCGCGGACAGGACCATGAAATCGACCGCGCGGTGGAGATCGACACTTATCATGTCGGGGCGGTGCTGTGGCGACCGGCGTTGGGCCGCATCGTGCGCGAGATCGAAGGTTTTCTGACCGATTTCGAGAAGCGCGCGCTCAGTGGAAGTTCCGCGACTTAATCGGGATCTCGCAGCCTTCAGCAGCGACCTCGGTGAAGGGCGGGATGTAGACGTCGCGCGGCCGCACCAGCTTGGGTGCGCGCGGATCGGGCGTGCCGCCGCTGGTCGCCCCGTCGGCGGGCATGACCCGGTGCGGAAACTCCATTTCACCGATCGAGCTCAGCATCGGCGACGCGTCCTCGATATGCTGCGTAATGATGTGAATGACCTCGCCTTCGCGCTGCATGATTCCATGCACCTTGAGCATGGTCGCCGACATGATGATGCGGCGGTATTTTTCGAACAGATTGGCCCAGACGATGATGTTGGCGATGCCGCCTTCATCCTCGATGGTGATGAAGGTGACGTTGGTCGAGCCCGGCCGCTGCCGGACGAGGACGATGCCGGCGACGGTGACCCGCCGACCGTCCTTGATCGATGGCAAGCGCCCGCAGGGTGTAACCTTCATGGCGTCCAGGTGCCCGCGCAAGAACTTCAGCGGGTGGGCACGGAGCGATAGCTGGATCGAGCGATAGTCTTCGACCACCTGGCGGCCATCGCTCATCGGCGTGAGGGCGACGGCAGGTTCGCGCCCCTCCTCTCGCGCGTCAGCGGCGGCGAACAAAGGCAGCGGCGTTTCGCCGAGCGCCTTCACGCGCCACAGGGCCTGGCGGCGGTCAAGCCCTAGTGAAGCGAAGCCGTCGGCATCGGCGATACGCTCCAGCGCGGCGACCGGCACACCCGAGCGCTTCCACACGTCCTCGATGGTCTCGAACGGTCCGCCGGCGCGCGCGGCGACGATGCGGGCGCCGTGGATGTTGGCGAGACCCTTCACCATGCGCAGCCCGAGCCGAAGCGCGCGATAGCGGCCCGCCTGTTCCTCGACCGTCGTATCCCAACGGCTGCCGTTGATGCAGACCGGCCGGATTTCGACGTCATGGTCGCGCGCGTCGCGGACGATCTGGGCGGGGGCGTAGAAGCCCATCGGCTGCGCGTTGAGCAATGCCGCGCAGAAGATGTCGGGATGGTGGCACTTCATCCAGCATGAAGCGTAGGCGATCTTGGCGAAGCTCGCCGCGTGGCTTTCGGGAAAGCCGTAGCTGCCGAAGCCTTCGATCTGCTTGAAGGTGCGTTCGGCGAAGTCGCGCGGATAGCCGCGTGAAACCATGCCTTCGACCAGCTTTTCGTAGAAGCGGCTGACTCCGCCGGTGAACTTGAAGGTCGCCATGGAGCGGCGCAGCGCATCGGCTTCGGCCGGCGTGAAGCCAGCGCCGACGATGGCGACCTTCATCGCCTGTTCCTGGAACAAGGGCACGCCGAGGGTTCGCCTGAGCACCGCTTCGAGCTCGGGACGTGGATACTCCGGTTTCTCCTTGCCTTCGCGGCGACGGAGGTATGGGTGGACCATGTCGCCCTGGATCGGGCCGGGGCGGACGATCGCGACTTCGATGACGAGGTCGTAGAATTCCTTGGGCTTCATGCGCGGCAGCATGCTCATCTGCGCGCGGCTTTCGATCTGGAACACGCCGAGCGTGTCGGCGCGCTGGATCATCGCGAACACTTCCGGATCGTCGTCCTGAAGGTCGGTCATGGTGAGCCGCAACCCCTTGTGCTCGTCAAGCAGGTCAAAAGCGCGGCGCATGCAGCCGAGCATGCCGAGGCCGAGCACGTCGACCTTCATGAACTTCAGTTCCTCGATGTCGTCCTTTTCCCATTCGATTACCTGGCGGTCGTCCATTGCCGCGGGTTCGATGGGAACAAGGTCGTCGAGCCGGTCGCGGGTGAGGACGAAGCCGCCCGGATGCTGGCTCATGTGCCGCGGCGTACCGATCAGCTGCCGCGCGAGATCGAGGGTGAGCGCGAGGCGGGGCTCGGTGGCGTCGAGATGGAGTTCATCGACGTGTTTCTGCTGGACGCCTTCATTGGACCAGCCCCACACCGAGCCGGCGAGGCCGGCGGTGACGTCTTCGGGAAGGCCGAGCGCCTTGCCGACCTCGCGGATGGCCCCGCGCGCGCGATAACGGCTGACGACGGCGGTCAGTGCCGCGTGGCGGCGGCCATAGGTTTCATAGATCCACTGGATCACTTCCTCGCGCCGCTCATGTTCGAAATCGACGTCGATGTCCGGCGGCTCGTCGCGCGCGTCGGAAATGAAGCGCTCGAACAACAGCTCATGCTTGATCGGATCGATGGAGGTGACGCCGAGCACGAAACAGATGATCGAATTGGCCGCCGATCCACGCCCCTGGCAAAGGATGCCCTGGCTGCGCGCGAAGGCGACGATCGAGTTCACGGTCAGGAAGTAAGGTGCGTAGCCGCGTCTGCCGACCAGCTCGAGCTCATGTTCGAGAAGCTTGGTGTAATTCTCCGGAACGCCGTCGGGAAATCGCTCAACGAGCGCGGCGCGGGTCATCTGCTCGAGTGCCTGCTGCGGCGAGCGGCCGGACATGACGATTTCGTCGGGATATTGGTAGCTCAACTCGCGGAGCGAAAAGGCGCAGCGATCGGCGATATCGCGGGTGGCGCGGACCGCGTCCGGGTAGCCCGCGAACAGCCGTTCCATTTCCGCCACGCTCTTCAGGTGGCGGTCGGCAAAGCGTTCGCGCTTGAACCCCAGCTCGTCGACGGTGCATTTATTGCGGATCGCCGTGACGACATCCTGAAGCAGGCGCTTGCCCGGCGCGTCGTAGAGGACATCGCCGGTGGCGAGGCTACGAACGCCGAAGCCTTTGGCAAGCGCTTCGAGGTCGTGCAGGCGCCGGGCGTCGCCAGGGCGCCGGCGCAGGCTAAGCGCAAGGTGGGCGCGCTTGCCGAAGATGTCGGCCATCTGCGCGAGTTGGGTTTCCGTGACTGCGTCCGCCTTGTCCGGCACAAGCGCTGCGACGAGGCCTTCGGACCAGCCAGCTACATCCTCCCAATAGAGGTGGCACTGGCCCTTTTCCCCCTTGCGCGGATCGGCCCGGCTTTTGCCGATGGTGAGCAGCCGGGTCATCCGGGACCAGGCGGCGCGGTCTTCAGGCCACACAAGGACGGAAGCGCCCTCCTGCAGATCGAGCCGGCAGCCGATGATGGGGCGGATGCCGGTCTGGTCGCCGGCGATGGTCGCGCGGACGAGGCCGGCGACAGAGTTGCGGTCGGTAAAGCCGAGCTCGCGATAGCCGAGCATCGCGGCGGCCGAACACAGTTCCTCGCACGATGAGACGCCGCGCAGGAAGCTGAAGTGGCTGGTGGCGTTCAGTTCGACGTAGGTCATGAACCCAACCGTTCGGGCTGAGCCTGTCGAAGCCCTGCCTTTCTTTTGAGATGCGAGAAAAGAAAGCAGCCCTTCGACAAGCTCAGGGCGAACGAATGTCTGGGAGACATCCGAGAGCGCGAGCTCAGGGCGAACGGATGAGCTAAGGCCATCATCCGAACAGCCCGTGCATCCACCAGCTGAGGTCGCCGGTCCTGGGATCGATGCCGTCGCCGCGGCGGAAGAGCCAGAAGCGGGCGCCGCCTTCGTCCTCGACCTGGAAGTAGTCGCGGACGGCATCGGCCTCGCCCGTGCGGCGCCACCATTCGCCGAAGATCCGTTCGGGCCCGTCGGCCTTGCGTACGCGATAGGTCTTGCCGCGCCAGGAAAAGCGCAGTGGCGGCTGGTCGGGTAGCTCGGCCAGGACTTTGTCGACCCGCTCGGGCCGCGCGAGCATTCGCACCGGCCGCGGCCAGTCGCGCGGCCAAGGCGTGCAGGAATCGAGCGCGCCGACCCGGGAAACGCTGCGTTCGGGAACGTCGCTTTCCTGCGCACTGCAACGGAAGACGTGCGCCGCGCCGATGCGGCTGGCGATGCGGTCGACGAGCGGCGGCAGGTCGACATCGTCTTCACTGCCGATCTGTTGCGGGGCGAGCGGCTGGCAGCGGGTGGCAACGAGGTGCATCGCCTCGATCCCGAAGCCCGGCTCGATCGTGTCGATCTTCCGCCGCAGAAGCTCGGCAATATGGGCGGCATCGCGGCTGCCGCTCGACATGCCGACCGGAATGCGTTGCTCATCGCCGTCAACACGATCGCAGACGAGCAGGATGGCCCGTGCGCCTAGGCCAAGTTGACCGAGCTGGCGCGTCAGCATCGACGCGAGATCGCCTGCGACCTGCGCGATCGCCTCGGCGGTACTGATCGGCTCCAGCAGGCGCAGGGTGGCACTTGGCGGTTCCTGCGGGACAACGGGATCGAACGGCTCACCAACGCGGCCTGTGGCCTGGTCGATGCGGGTCAGCGTGTCCCGGCCGAAGCGGCGCCCGAGCGGGCCGCGCGGCATGGCGATAAGCTCGGCGACCGAGGCGATGCCAAAGCGGCGGGCAGCGCTGAGCGCGGCTTCACTGAGGCGCAGCGCCGACGGCGGGAATGGCGCGATCGCGTCGGCTTCTGTCCCGTTGGAGCAAATGGCGATCGGCTGCGGCGAGAAACGCGCCAGTGCGTGGGCTGCACCGGTCGTCCCGGCAATGCCGATGCGGGCGGTAAAACCGAGGCGCGCGCAAAAGCGCAGGATGCGTGCGCCCATTTGCCGCTCACCGCCGAATAGATGCGCGACACCGCTGAGGTCCAGCCACAGACCGTCGCTGCCCGAGACTGCCGCATGCGGGGTCCAGCGCCGAGCGGCGAATAACGCGAGGCGGGTGAGGAACGCGGCGTCGCCCTGTGGATCGGCGTCGCGAAGGTCGAGGTCGGGGACGAGCATGCGCGCGTGGGTGGCGGCCATGCCTGGGGTGAGACCAAGCGCCGCAGCTTCGACAGAGACTGCGGCGAGCGTGATGCGCTGGCCGGTGCGATGCGTGGTTGCTAGCGGCGCGTCAGCACCCGTGCCTGAAGGTACGGCAGACACGCGCTTCTCGCCCGAGAACTGCAAGGACTTCACCGCTTCGCTGCGTCTTCCCAGCATGCGCATCGGCGGTCGCTGGTGCGCGGGGAGCGCGTCGATTTCCGCCTGACGCGCTTCGCGGCTCGCCCAGCGTGCGCCGGGGCGCCAGCCGCCGCCACGCGGGCAGGAGCAATCTTCGATGCGCACACCTTCACGGGCGAGACCCACGTCCTGATCCAGCCGCTCCCGCAACTGGATCAGTTGTTGTCGTTCCTTGGTGTTCTCCGGGATTCGCGCGGTCGGCACCCAAACAGCGGGGGCGGGGGCTGCCTCAGGCTGCGACGCGGATTCGTTCCGGCGCAACCGTTCGATGCCGAGCGCCGGAAAGTGGAGCGAGGCGACCCGCTTCATCACTTCCCTCCATGAGCCAATGGTGGGTGGGACCGCCCCGCTGACGCACCAGTTCGACCGTCCAGCGAGGCCGTGCGATGCCGCTGACCGGAAGCACCTGCGACGGGGAACAGCCGATCCGCCAGCGCGTGGCGGCTGCTGAAGGTGCGGCCAGCGGGTCCGCGGCGTTTCGCCAGCGCCTGAGCAACAACGCCGTGGTATGGCTCTCCTCCGCTGCGAGCTGCAGCCTTCGCGCGGCGGTCATGCCGACGCGGCTGACCTCCGCCACCACGACACAAATGCCTTTGTGGCGGACCCCCTCCTCGGCAACAGCCAGCGCATCCTCATCCTTCCGGCATTCGGCGTAGATCAGGCGCTCTGGCGGGAGGCCGGCCTGCGCGAGCGCCGGGGCGAATAGATCATGGCGCGTCAGCACCCATAGAACCTGCCCGTTTAGCCGGGCGGCAATGCCGGCAACGAACAGGGTTGCGGCGGCATCGTCGCCGAGACCCGCGCTTGCGCCTGCGGCTTCGTGCAATGCACCCCGCGCGAGGCCGCCTCCAGCGAGCCGTTCATCAATGGCGGGGACGTCGAACGGCAGATGGCTGTCCGCACTCGGCGAAACCACGGATTCGATCGCCCGCACTTGCGCACGGAGAGCATCGAGCAAGGGATCGGCAGCAGATGGCACAGCGACTCACGACTCTTTTGTTCTCTTTATGTTCCTATTTTCTCTACCGCAGAGTCAATGCGCCGAATCCATGCCGCGCTATTTTCATCCAGCGGCCACTGCGCCGTAAGCTATCACCCCCGATGCAGCGACATGGCCATCTCCACCCTCCTTGGCGCACTGCTCACGGTCGCCGCATCGCAATCGCCGATTGAAGGGCGCTGGAAGAACCCAATCGGCAGCGCGATCATCGCCATCGAGCCATGCGGCGACCAGTTGTGCGGCAAGGTCGTCTGGGCCTCGGCTCGCGGGGAGCGCGAAGTCGCCCGGAACACGCGTCAGATCGTTGGCACGACCGTCCTGACGGGCCTGCGTCGGAACGGCAGCGAGTGGACCGGTTCGCTCTACATTCCCGATGACGATATCCACGTCACCGCCCATCTGCAGCCGCTCGGGCGAGGCCAATTAAAGCTGAAGGGATGCGGATTGATGGGCCTGATTTGCCGGACCCAGCTGTGGACGCGATACGAGGGAAACCTGCCCTCCCACCCATGACCCGGTTCATCGCCGCGCAAGCTGAGCGTGCGATTTTCGCCACAAATTCAACCTAGATAACGTGGCATGAAAGCGATTCTGACCAAAGCCAGCCTCGTTCTGCTCGCACTCGCCGTGCCCGCGGGCGCGACCGCGCAGACGCTCGAAGGCAAATGGGCGAACCCCAAGCGGAGCGTCATCGTGCGCGTCGACAAATGCGGCAGCGCCTGGTGCGGCAACGTCAGCTGGGCGAGCGAGCACAACCGAGAAAAAGGCATGACGCCGGGCACCCGCGTGCTGAGCAACCTGCGCCCGGTCGGCGACGGCATCTACAAAGGCAGCGCCTTCGATCCGAAGCGCGACATGGGCGGGTCCGCGACGGTCCGGCAGGTAGGGCCCGACGTGATGGTGGTGAAGGGCTGCGCGCTACTGAACCTCGTCTGCAAGGAGCAGCGCTGGACCCGCGTCAGCTAAGCGCGACGCCCTCTGCGCCAATGGTGCCCGCCAGCACCGCCGCCTGAAGCGCGGCCATTTCATCCGCCCAATAGCGGTCGGCGGTGAATTCGGGCGAGTGGGCGCGGACCGTGGCGTGAATTTCGGCCAATTTCGGCGAGGTCTTAAGCGGCGCGTGGTAATCCAGACCCTCCGCCGCGGCCATCAATTCGACGGCGATGACGCCTGCCGCGTTGCGGGCGATCTGCTGCGCCTTGCGGGCGGCGATGGGCGCCATGGAGACATGGTCCTCCTGCCCCGCTGAAGTGGGGATGGAGTCAACGCTGGCGGGGAAAGCGAGGCTCTTGTTCTCGCTAACCAGCGCCGCGGCGGTGACCTGCGGGATCATCAGCCCGGAATTGACGCCCGAATCGCGGGTCAGGAAGGCGGGGAGGCCGCTCATCTTCGGGTCGACGAGGACGCTGATGCGCCGCTCGGCGATCGAGCCAACCTCACATAGGGCCATGGCGATGGTGTCGGCGGCGAAGGCGACGGGCTGCGCATGGAAATTGCCGCCGGAAATGACGCAATCCTCATCGTCACAGAAGAGGATCGGGTTGTCGGTGACCGCCGCAGCCTCAATCGTCAGCGTGCGCGCGGCATTCTGCAGCAAGTCGAGCGCGGCGCCCATGACCTGCGGCTGACAGCGGAAGCTGTAGGGGTCCTGTACCCGGTCGCACGCGACGTGGCTGGTCAGGATTTCGCTGCGATCGAGGAGATGGCGAATGGCACCGGCGACGGCGATCTGGCCCGGCTGGCCGCGCAGTTCCGAAATGCGCGGATCGAACGGCTTCACGCTGCCCTTCAGCGCGTCGACCGACATGGCGCCGGACGCGACGGCGGCAGCAAACACGCGTTCCCCATGGAACAGGGCGTCGAGCGCCAGCGCGGTGCTGGCCTGGGTGCCGTTGATGAGCGCGAGGCCTTCCTTCGGACCAAGCTGCAGGGGCTCGAGACCCAGCCGTTCCAGCGCCGCAGCCGAGCCGACAATCTCTCCCGCGCAATCGATGCGGCCGTAGCCCATCAAAGCCGCGACGAGGTGCGCGAGCGGCGCTAGGTCGCCCGACGCGCCGACGCTCCCCTGCGACGGGATGACCGGCATTGCATTGGCGTCGAGCAGCCGCTGGAGCGCCGCGATGACCTCGTGGCGGACCCCGGAGTAGCCGCGGCCGAGGCCGAGCAGCTTGAGGATGATCATCAGCCTGACAACGTGGCGCGGAAGCGGTTCGCCGAGCCCGGCGCTGTGCGACAGGATGAGGTTGGTCTGCAGTTCCGCGAGGCGATCCGCCGGGATGCGGGTGTTGGCGAGCAGGCCGAAGCCGGTGTTGATGCCGTAGACCGTCTCACCGCCGGCGACGATGCGCTCGACCGACGCCGCGGCGGCCGCGATCCGCGACATCGATGCATCGTCGAGACTGCCTTCGGCGCCGGCCCACAGCTGGCGGAGCGTATCCAGCGAAATGTCGCGCGGATCGAGCTTCATGCGTCCACCATCGGCAGGTCGAGACCCTGCTCTCGCGCGCAGCCGATTGCGATCTGATACCCTGCGTCGGCGTGACGCATGACGCCGGTGCCGGGGTCGTTCCACAGCACGCGCTCCAGCCGCCGAGCCGCATCGTCGGTGCCGTCGGCGACGATCACCATCCCTGAATGCTGCGAATAGCCCATGCCGACGCCGCCGCCGTGGTGGAGTGAGACCCAGGTCGCGCCGCTGGCGGTGTTGAGCAAGGCGTTGAGCAGCGGCCAGTCGCTGACGACGTCGCTGCCGTCCTGCATGCTCTCCGTCTCGCGGTTGGGCGAGGCGACGCTGCCGCTGTCGAGGTGATCGCGGCCGATGACGATCGGCGCCGACACTTCGCCGTTGCGGACCATCTCATTGAACGCGAGGCCGAGGCGGTGTCGCTGGCCCAGCCCAACCCAGCAGATGCGCGCGGGCAAGCCCTGAAAGGCGATGCGCTCGCGTGCCATGTCGAGCCAGCGATGGAGATGCGGGTCGTCGGGGATCAGCTCCTTCACTCGCTGGTCGGTGCGGTAGACGTCCTCCGGATCGCCACTCAGCGCCGCCCAGCGGAACGGACCGATGCCGCGGCAGAACAGCGGACGGACGTAGGCCGGGACGAAGCCGGGGAAGTCGAAGGCGTGGGTGACGCCCATGTCGAGCGCTTCCTGGCGGATGTTGTTACCGTAATCGAAGGTCGGCACGCCCATTTCGCGGTACGAGAGCATCGCCTCCACGTGCCGCGCCATCGAAATTCGCGCGGCCTCGGCGACGGCGGCGGGATCGCGTTCCCGCATTTCCTGCCATTTCGCGACGCTCCAGCCCATCGGGCAATAGCCATTGGCGGGATCGTGCGCGCTGGTCTGGTCGGTCAGAGCGTCCGGCCGGATGCCCCGCGCGAGCATTTCCGGCAGGATCTCGGCCGCGTTGCCGAGCAAGCCGACGCTCACCGGCTCCGAGGCCTTGGCGATGATGTCCAGCGCTTCGTCGATGCTAGTGGCGCGATGGTCGAGGTAGCGGGTCGCGAGGCGCTTCTCGATCGAGCTTTCCTGCACCTCGATCGCGATGCAGTGCGCGCCGGCCATCACCGCCGCGAGCGGCTGCGCGCCACCCATGCCGCCGAGGCCCGCGGTCAGGATCCACTTGCCCTTGAGGTCGCCGCCATAATGCTGGCGACCCATCTCGGCGAAGGTCTCGTAAGTTCCTTGGACGATGCCCTGCGTGCCGATGTAGATCCAGCTGCCGGCGGTCATCTGGCCGTACATCATGAGCCCGGCGCGATCGAGCTCGTTGAACTTCTCCCAGGTTGCCCATTTGGGCACCAGGTTGGAATTGGCGATCAGCACGCGCGGCGCGTCGGCGTGCGTCCGGAAAACGCCGACCGGCTTGCCGGACTGGACGAGCAGGGTCTGGTCCTGTTCCAGCCGCTCCAGCGTCTCGACGATTTTGTCGAAACAGGCCCAGTTGCGCGCGGCTCGGCCGATGCCGCCATAAACCACGAGGCTCTGCGGATCCTCGGCAACCTCGTCGTCGAGGTTATTCATCAGCATCCGCACCGCGGCTTCGGTCGTCCAGTGCTTCGCCTTGAGCTCGCTGCCGCGGCGGGCGCGGATGTGGCGGCTGTTGTCGCGTCGATCGGATTTCAGCTGTCGGCTCCATTGTAGATACGGCGGGCAGGTCCCGGCAGCCCGATCCAGTAGCCAAGCTCAGCGAGGCTTTCGACCTCCCACACGCAAAGGTCAGCCTGTTTGCCTGCGGCGATACTGCCGATGTTGTGCGCGAGGCCCAGCGCGCGGGCGGCGTTGATGGTCATGCCCGCGATCGCTTCCTCCGGCGTCAGGCCGAACAGGGTGCAGGCCATATTGATCGCCAAGGTCGGCGACAGCAGCGGCGAGGTGCCGGGATTGCAGTCAGTCGCGACCGCCATCGGCACCTGATGCTTGCGCAACAGATCAACGGGCGGCTTGCGCTGCTCCTGCAGTGCATAGAAGGCGCCGGGCAGAAGGACGGCTACCGTTCCCGCTGCGGCCATCGCCTTGGCCCCGGTCTGGTCGAGATGTTCGAGATGGTCTGCGGAAAGGGCGCGATAACGCGCGGCGAGCTCGGCGCCGCGCTGGTTCGACAATTGCTCGGCGTGGAGGCGGACGGGAAGGCCATGGTGGGCCGCCGCCTTGAATAGGCGTTCCACCTCCTCAGGTGTGAAGGCCATGCCTTCGCAAAAGGCATCGACGCTGGTGGCGATGCCCTGTTCGGCGGCCGCCGGAATGAGCTTGTCGACGATTTCGCTGACGTAATGCGCGCGGCGGTCGCGCTGGTCCGGTGGCAGCGCGTGCAGGGCAAGCAGGGTCGGAACGACGCTAACGGCCTCACCCTCGCCGAGCTGTGCCGCGAGCCGAAGCAGGCGGAGTTCGCTGTCGGTGTCGAGGCCGTAGCCGGACTTGACCTCGATGGTCGTGCAGCCACCGCGCATAAGCGCGCGCAGCCGCCGCCGGCTCTGCCCCAGTAGCTGCTCGTCGGATGCCGCGGCAGTTCGCTTGACTGTCGAGGCAATGCCTCCGCCCGCGGCGGCAATCTCCTCATAGCTCGCGCCGGCGCGGCGCATGGCGTGCTCGTCCGCCCGCGTGCCGCCGAAGACTAGGTGCGTATGACAATCGATCAGGCCTGGGGTGACCCAAGCGCCGCCGAGCGCCACGACTTCCCTGGCGCGGAACCCGGCGAGTTCGGTGCGCTTGCCGACGCGAAC
The DNA here is from genome assembly GCF_030866745.1 of Sphingomonas flavescens. Taxonomy (NCBI): domain Bacteria; kingdom Pseudomonadati; phylum Pseudomonadota; class Alphaproteobacteria; order Sphingomonadales; family Sphingomonadaceae; genus Sphingomonas; species Sphingomonas flavescens. Next base: position 1,647,270 of record NZ_CP133016.1, read on the forward strand.
GATCTTGCCGTCGGCAATGCCGATCGCGCCATTCTCGACGATCCCGAGGCCCCCGCCCTCGAACGTCGCGATCCTGCAATCGACGAGCAGCCGGTCCCACATGGTTTTGGCTTTAGGCGAGCGGGCTTGCTACGGTCCAGCCATGGCAGGCTGGCCAAACCTTTCGGACCTGATCGTCGGCATCGAAACCAAGGCGCCCGTCGGACTGGTCGGCGCGCCGCTGGCCGCGGGATCGGTCACCGCCGGCCAGTGCGATCTGGCGCCAGCCATGCTGCGTCAAACGCTGCGGCGGATCGGGCGATACGACGTCGAGACTCAGCAGGAACTCGACAGCGACATCGCCGACCGCGGCGACGTCGAGATCGCGGGGTTGTCGATCGAGGAAGCGACCCCACTGATCGCCAAGGCGGTGCGCTACAGCGTCTCGCTCCACGAGCTGACGCTGCTCGTCGGCGGCAATAATGCGGTGACGCGCCCAGGCGTGCATGGCCTGGGCATGTCGCTCGACAAGGTGGGGCTGATCACGCTCGACGCCCATTTCGACATGCGGGAAACGCGCGAGGGCCTGAGCAACGGCAATCCCGTCCGGGCGCTGATCGAGGATGGCCTGCCGGGTCGCAACATCGCGCAGATCGGGCTGGCGAGCTTCGCCAACAGCCGGAAAATGCACGACGACGCGCTGGCGGCGGGCAATCTGGTCGTGACGGTGGAGGAAGTCCGGCGCCACGCGATCCGTCCGGTGGTCGAGCGCGCGCTGAAGCATGTCGCGCATTGTGACGCGCTGTTCGTCGACTGTGACATCGACGTGATCGACCGCTCGCAGTTTCCGGGAGCGCCGGGCGCGCGGCCGGGCGGAATGGCCGCCCACGATTTCTTCGCGGCGGTCCGGCGTCTGGCCGCCGACCCGCGGGTGCGGGTGATCGACCTCACCGAATGGGATCCGCCGCTGGACCAGACCGACCTTAGTGCGCTGACGGCCGCACGCTGGGTCGCGGAGTGCCTGGCGGGGTTCGAGCAACGGCCATGAGACAGGCGATCAGGTCTGCGCAGAATGCCGCGCCGTTCGCCCTGCTGTTCGCCATCTTCGCTGCGTCTGCCCTGCTCGCGCAAATCAATCACGATGAGAGCCAGTATGTTGCCGCGTCGTGGCTGGCGCGGTCAGGGCTCCCCTATCGCGATTTCGCCTATTTGCAGACGCCGCTGCAGCCGCTGCTCTTCGCTCCGCTTGCCTGGCTGGCCGAGGAGCGGCTGTTGCTTGTCGAGCGGCTCGTCAATGCTGCGCTGATGACGGCAGGTGTCTGGTTTGCCTGGCAGGCCATGCGGGCGGCATCCATCACGCGGCGCAGCGCCACGATTGCCACGCTGGCGATGATCTCCACGGCGCCGCTAATCTACGTCGCGAGCGTGGCGCGTAATGATGCGCTGCCGTTCGCCTGTTTCGCGGCCGCGCTGTGGCAATTGCTATCACCGCCGAGCCGGTTGCGGACCATGCTCATCGGGCTGCTGCTGGGCGCGGCCGCCGCCGCCAAGATCAGCTATGCGCTGCCCGCTGCCGCCGTGCTTGGTCTGGCCATCGGGGGGCCGGCGGATGTTCGTCGCCGTCTTTCCCTGGGGGCGCTGGTGACCGGCTTCGCGCCGCCTGTCATCCTCGTCGCCGCGCTGGCGATGCTGGCCCCGGGCGCCTTCCTGTTTGAGGTCTTTCGCTATGCCGTCGATGCGCCCCGGCAATGGTATGTGGAAACGGGTCAGGCGCACCGGCTGACGTTGGCGGGCCGGAGCGCGGACTTCCTGCGCTACGGACTCGACGGGACGGCGCTTATTGCCTTGGCTTGCGTCGGCGTTGGTGCTGGCGCCCTGGGCTTCACCCGCCTGGTCGGACCGCGGCGCGTAATCCTTATTGCGATGCTGGGCGCGGGGCTGCTCGCCGCGTTCCTGCCGACACCGATGCAGCGGCAATATTGGCTGCCGGCGATCCCGCCAATTTTCATCGCGCTCGGCTACGTGCTGGATAAGCTCGGTACGCAGCGGCCGTGCACGGCGCTGCTGCCCGTCTTCGCCATCGTCGGATGGGCGCCGACCGTGCAAGCAGCGGCTTCAGATTGGCGCGCGCGCGAACTGCCAATCTTCGCCGATGCGCGGGATGCGACCTCGATGGATGCGCTCATCGATGCGGCCCGACCAACGGGCCCGATCGCTACGCTGCGGCCCGAGTTGTTCACCGACACCGACCGGGCGCTCGACCCGCGCTTTGCCGCTGGCCCGTTCCTCTACCGGTCGGAGCGGCTGACCGATCTTCACGAGGCGCGCGCGTGGAACCTGCTGGACCAGGACGACGCCGCGTGGCTGCAGCAGTCGCCGCCGGGCGCGTTCGTGTTCGATTCGCCGTCGTCATTGAGCAGCGGGGATGTCGCCCTGGAGCGCCGCCTGGAGAAAGCCGCGGCCGCCGCAGGTTTCGTCAGGGTCGCGGATCGCGGGCAGTTGTCGCTTTGGCTGCGGCACCCGACACGGGCTCGACCGGCGAACTAGGCCGCGGCCACCCGCCGGCCTTTGGCGGACAATGTGCGGAAAGTCACCGAGAAGCGCAGCTGTTCGCCGGGCGCGATGCTATGCTCCCAATCGTACCGCGCCTCACCCGACAGCAGATAGGCGGAGCTGGGCTCGACCTCGAGGCGCACGCGCCTGAAGCTGGCCGCTGCCCGCTGACGGAAGCGAAGAACCGCATCGGACGCGAAAGAGAAACCGACCACCTTGTCGAACACGTCGCGGTCGCGGTGCCAGCCGATTCCGGCGCCGGGATCGTAACGCGCGACGAGCGCGTGAACGAAGTCCTCGGGCGCGCATTCCGCAATGTCGGCGGCGCAATCCCGCAGCGGCTGAAGCCAATCGGGAATAGGCTCGGTGCGCGCGAAGCTCGCGTCGTCGAAATCGTACCGCCAGCCGAAGCTGTGCGTCTTGCGGTTGCCGAGCCATCCCTGGAAGCGGAACGGGGTCACGTCGAGTTCGGATAAATGGCGCAGTAGGGCTTCCTGCTCCGCACCGCTGACGGCATCAGCACGATAGCTGAGGCCCTCGATCAGCGGGGTGTCGAACAGCATGCTCATGCGCCGAAGATCGCCTTGAGGTCGGACGGGCGCAGCGCCGGCGCCAGCTGTTCGAACGTGCACTGGCGCGGCGCCTTGTCGGGCCGCCAGCGGACGAGGCCGGTGCCGTGGCGGAAACGGCGGGCGGTGACCTGGTCGTAGCGCACCTCTACCACGAGCTCGGGCTTCAGCGGCTGCCATTCGGCGGAGCGCGCATTTGCCCAGCGGCTTGGCCCGCCCGGCGCGTTGCCAGTGAAGCCCGGCGCCTCGACGAGCTTCTCAAGCTTCTTGGTCAGCGCGGGGCGCTCCTCGGCGGCAATCGCCGACGTGAAGCCGACGTGATGCAGGAGGCCGTCGTCGTCATAAAGGCCGAGCAGCAGCGATCCGACGACCTTCTGCTTCTCGGCATAGCGAAAGCCGCCGACGACGCAGTCCGCGGTGCGCTGCTGCTTCACCTTGATCATCGCCCGCTCACCCGCGCGGTAGGGCAGGTCCGCCCGCTTCGCGATGACGCCATCGAGCGCGCCGCCGCTCCGTTCCAGCCAGCGGATGGCCTCGGTCCGGTCGCAGGTCATCGGCGACAGATTCAGGCCGGGCGCAGCATTCTGGCTCATGAACGTCTCGAGACGATCGCGGCGTTCGGACTGCGGCAGGTCCATCATCGACTTGCCGTCGAGGTCGAGCAGATCGAACACCATCAGCTCGGCTGGCGTTTTCACCGACAGCTTGCGGATGCGGCTTTCCGCCGGATGCAGGCGCATCTGCAGCGCCTCGAAGGAAAGCTCGTCGCCGCGAGGGATGATCAGCTCCCCGTCAATCAGGAAGCGCTTGGCCCTGATTTTCCGAAGCAGCGCTTCGACTTCGGGGAAATAGCGCCCGAGCGGCTTGCCCGACTTCGAGGTCAGCGTAACCTCGTCGCGATCGCGCTGCGCGAGGCAGCGGAAGCCGTCCCACTTGGGCTCATACTGCCATCCCGCGCCGTCGGGCAGCGCAGTCGCGAGCAGGGCTTCCATCGGCGCAGGAACAGTCTTGCCAGTCACTCGCAGACAATCGCCGGCGGCTCGCAGTCGTTCCCGTTGCGCGAGCGCCCACGGCTGTTACGCTGCCGGTACATTTGGGGAGGCATTTCGAATGGCATTCGATCCGAACGCGGCCACCGCTCGATATATCGACAGTCTTGGACCGGCGGCGCTGCAAAAGGCGCACGATTATACCGTCGGCAAGGAATGGATGTTGCTGTGGGGCCTGCTGGTCAGTGCCCTCGTCACCTGGCTGATCGTCCGCTCCGGCGTCCTCGATCGGCTGGAGGAGCGTATTGCGCCGCGGCGCAAGAACCTCCGCGCGTTCCTGGTGACTTTGGTGTTCGTCATCATCTCGGCGGTCATCGAACTGCCGTGGACGCTCTACGCCAGTTATTTCCGCGAAAAGGGTTACGGCCGCACGGCCCAGCCGCTCGGCGATTTCCTCGGCCAGGCGACAATCATGCTCGGGATAAGCGCGCTGCTCACCGCGCTGTTCATGCTCGGCGTTTACGCCTTGATCCGCCGCACCGGACGCAGCTGGTGGCTGTGGTCGGGCGGGCTCGCCGCGGCTGGGATGGCCTTCATCCTGCTCCTGTCTCCGATCCTCATCGAGCCTTTGTTCAACAAGTACGAACCGGTGCCGCCCGGCAAGGTTCGGGACGCCGTCGTGGAGATGGCCGGCCGCGCAGGCGTGCCGCCGGAACGCGTCTTCATGTTCAATGGATCGCGGCAGTCGAACAACTTCACGGCCAATGCCGGTGGCGTCGGGAGTACGGCGCGCGTGGCGATTTCCGACGTGGCACTGAAGAATGCCTCGCTCGATGAGGTGCGCGCGGTCACGGGTCACGAGATCGGCCACTACGTATTGAAACACACGTGGTGGGGAATCCTGTTCTTCTCCGTGCTCGCCGTCATCCTGTTCTGGCTGGCCGACCGCCTGTTCCCGCGGATCGCGCGGGCGTTTGGCAGCAATGCGTCGATCGCGGACCCGCGCGGCGTGCCGATCATCTTCTTCCTCGTCTCGCTGTTCGGACTGCTGGCAGCGCCGTTGCTCAACACGTTCAGCCGGACGCTGGAGACCGACGCGGACAATTATTCGCTGCGAACCGAAAACCGGCCCGACGCACTGTCGACGGCGCTCGTGAAGACGGCAGAGTATCGCTACCCACGGCCGGGCAAACTGGAAGAGATCTTGTTCTACGACCACCCCTCGGTCGAGGCGCGCGTCCGCAGCGCGATGGAATGGAAGGCGAAACATCCGGAGCCGCCCACACCGTAGGTGAAGCTTTCACGTAGCCGGACGCTGCGCCGCCATTAGCTTGTGCGGTGCAGCAAGGGGGCGCGTGGATGGCGGGGCAGCTCACGATCGACAGCGGCGACACGGCGTGGATGCTGGTGTCGACCGCACTGGTGATGCTGATGCTGCTCCCCGGACTCGCGCTGTTCTACGGTGGCCTGGTGCGGGCGAAGAACCTGCTCAGCGTGATGAGCCAGGCGCTGGGTATCACCGCGGTCGCGATCCTGACTTGGGTGCTGTGGAATTACAGTCTCGCCTTCAGCGCGGGTAGCTGGTTCGTGGGCGGCATTTCGAAGGCCGGGCTCGCCGGGATTGGCGCGGATACGGCATGGGCCGTCGGCACGGATGGCAAGGCCGTCCCGGAATTGGTCTTCGCGGCATTCCAGATGACGTTTGCCGCGATCACGGCGGCGCTAGTCATCGGCGCGCTGGTCGAGCGGGTGCGGTTCGCGGCGATCATGGCCTTTGCGACACTTTGGCTGACGGTCGTTTATGCGCCGCTCGCGCACATGGTGTGGGCCAGCGAGGGCCTGCTGTTCAAGTTCGGCGCGATCGACTTCGCCGGCGGGACCGTCGTGCACATCAACTCCGGCGTTGCGGGGCTGATCGGCGTAGCCTTTGCAGGTCCCCGGCTCGGACATCTGAAAGAGGCGATGCCGCCGCATTCGCTTGCGCTGACCATGGTCGGCGCCGGGCTGCTGTGGGTCGGCTGGTTCGGGTTCAATGCAGGGTCGGCGCTCGAAGCGAATGGCCTCGCAGCCGTCGCGATGGTCAATACGATGGTCGCGCCAGCGGCGGGGTTGCTCGCCTGGATGGGCGCCGAGCGATTTGTGTCAGGCAAGCCGTCGATGCTCGGCGGCGCGTCGGGCGCCGTGGCGGGCTTAGTGGCCATTACGCCAGCAGCCGGGATCAGCGGGCCTGTCGGCGCGATCGTGCTCGGCAGTGCAGCCAGCCTTGTGTGCTACGGGTTCGTCGGTTCGCTCAAGAACCGGCTGCGGTTTGACGACAGCCTCGATGTGTTCGGAATCCACGGGCTGGGCGGGATTGTCGGCTCGATGGGGACCGCCTTCGTCGCGCTGCCGATGCTCGGCGGACATGGCGCGGCAGATTATTCGCTTGGTTGGCAACTGGCGCGGCAGCTTGGCGCGGTCGCAGTGGCGATAATATGGTCGGCCGCCGGATCCGCGGCGTGCTTCGCGATCGTAAAAGCGATCATGCCACTGCGGCATGAGCGCGATGCAGAACGTGAGGGCCTCGACATCGCGGATCACGGCGAGCGGGCGTACAACTACTGATCGCGAACAAAGAAAAAGCCCGCTCGAAGGCGGGCTTGTGGTTGGTTGCGGGGGCAGGATTTGAACCTGCGACCTTCAGGTTATGAGCCTGACGAGCTACCGGGCTGCTCCACCCCGCGCCAACATCGCGGACCGAGGTCCGCAAAAAACAAAAGCCGCCGCTCGGCATGCCGGCAGCGGCTTTTAAACATTGCAAATGGGCTCGACTAACGCCGCCAGCAAAGCCTGGCGACGACCTACTCTTCCACTGCTTAAGCAGTAGTACCATCGGCGCTGTCCGGTTTCACGGCCGAGTTCGGGATGGGATCGGGTGGGTCACGGACGCTATGGCCACCAAGCTATGGTGACGGCGCAAGTCGAATTCTAGAAATCGTGCAACTTTATTCCTGAGCGTATCTAGCTGAGATCTTCGATCACGCCAGCAAGGCTGACGATGATGGTGGGACTCTCAAGCGCGAAATGAGTAATTAGGACCGGTTAGCTCCACGCATTACTGCGCTTCCACACCCGGCCTATCAACGTGGTGGTCTTCCACGACTCTAAGATACCTTATCTCGAGGGAGGCTTCCCGCTTAGATGCTTTCAGCGGTTATCCCGTCCGTACATAGCTACCCTGCTGCGCGGCTGGCGCCACGACAGGTCCACCAGAGGTACGTTCAACCCGGTCCTCTCGTACTAGGGTCAACTCCTCTCAAGTATCGACGCCCACGGCAGATAGGGACCAAACTGTCTCGCGACGTTCTGAACCCAGCTCACGTACCACTTTAATTGGCGAACAGCCAAACCCTTGGGACCTGCTCCAGCCCCAGGATGTGATGAGCCGACATCGAGGTGCCAAACAACCCCGTCGATATGAGCTCTTGGGGGTTATCAGCCTGTTATCCCCGGCGTACCTTTTATCCGTTGAGCGATGGCCCTTCCACGAGGGACCACCGGATCACTATGACCGACTTTCGTCTCTGCTCGACTTGTCAGTCTCGCAGTCAGGCGGGCTTATGCCATTGCACTCTAACAGACGGTTTCCAACCGTCCTGAGC